>JAYYTT010000208.1:0-10202 GCA_036344375.1 Acidobacteriota bacterium
CTCATGGAGGCTGAGGCGACAATAGCCGACACTGCTTTCGCGTACCTTCCGTTGGGTACTGGATGTGACCTGGCGCGTGGATTGGGTCTTCCCCTTAATCCAGCCAAGATTCTCCATGGTTTAAGGAAGGGCCGTAATATTTGGATCGATGTCGGTGTTGCGGACATTAGCGTTGGAGGAAATAAGGTGCGTCGTTATTTTCTGAACGGAGTCACGGTTGGCTTGGGACCTGCGGTGGCGCTTCGAGTCAACCACAGCAAGTGGCTGCAAAGATTCGGTAAGGGTGCCTACACACTTGCTGCGCTTAGAGAAATTCTCAATGCCCAACCGCACCAGGTTGCATGGCGCACTGACGATGGTGCTAGTGGGGATACGCGAATGCTTCAACTTTTCGTGAACAATGGCCCCTCTATTGGCGGCGGCATGCGACCAAGCCCGAATGCTTCGTTCAGCGACGGAGAACTTCACATCGTTATGATTGGGGCCCTCAGCCTGAAAACGACATTAGGTCAGTTTCGCCGACTTCAGAGTCAACGTCCGTTTGCCCATCCAGATATTCAGAGCTTGGTGTGTCGATCGATCGAACTTGAGGGTCCCATTCTCGACGTGGAGACCGATGGGGAGATCGCTGGTAGTTTACCGGCTAAACTGTCGGTATCTCCGGCAAGCCTCCTTGTTCGGATGCCGATTTAGTTACAGCCTCATTGGGTATTGAGAGACTTTCAAGTAGCTTAAACTCATGCATTAGCTCGGTTCTATGTGTATCCTTACGTAGTTGCTTGGGACCCGAGGCAATCATTTTCCCATGGTTTGTTTAACCTAAGCCTGATCGGATGTCTCTGACTTTCACAAGGGACAAAGGAAAGTAGTTGCGCTGCTGATATGCCCAACCGCTGTGACGTTTATGGAGGAAATTCATGAAGACTGTGCGGATGCTGCGCACGGGCTCCCACCCTGTGTTGGACGGTTTATTTGATCCCGTGTGTCAACGTTTCGCGGATTCGCCACAGTATCAATTACTCCCCGATGGTAGCAACGAACCGGCCGACGTAATTTTGGCGTTCATGCCTGATGGTGATGACATTGATCAGCTTGGTATTCAGCGCCGTACTTACCAGGACTTCGTTGGCATATTCTTCATCGCGGATGCCGTAGAGAATGACGCTCAGAGAGTCGTTCGTTCGTACGAGATCGGCTTGCGTTGCATGGCGAACCTTGCCGGTTATACGGAAGTCACTGGCGATGGTCCACAAGATTACAACATGACGCTGATCACTCCAGAACGTGGGCATGAGGTTCTCAATGGTTCTGACGATGCCGCGGATTGGCTGTTCAACCTTCTGCTGCAGCGCTCTGACGTTACCTATATCGATGAGAACATCGTTCACACGGATCTGCCCGAAGAGTTGTGTAAAGGAACGAACGTGACTCGAGAGATGCAAGACATGGCACGCCGTCTCGATGATCTTGATTTGGTGCCTTCAGCGGTTGTTCTTGACGGTTTATCGGATCGGGCTCGCCGTCGCTTTTTCAAAGTGCTGGGGCAGAAGCAAGTTAGCTACGGCAACATGAGCGCGCGGCACGATGCTGACGTCTTCTGGATGTCAGGCCGAGGTGTGAACAAAGCAAAACTTGATGTCATTGGAAAGGACATCCTCCTGGTCAGTAAATTTGATCCGGATGCTCGAGAAATTCACATTACAGTACCGGTGGGATTTGAAGATTCGCGGGTTTCGATCGACTCGAGTATCCACGCTACGATTTACCGCGAATTTCCTGAAATCGGAGCGATGATCCACATCCATTGGTTCGTAGATGGAATTGTGTACACGGATGAACATTATCCTTGCGGTACGATCGAACTCTGTGAGTCTACGCTTGATGGCCTTAAGCAAACAGATGACCCACGACGTACGATCCTCGGTCTGGCCAACCACGGAATTATCGTTACTGGCGCCGACCTGGAAGACTGCTGGACGCAGATTGAAGCCAAGCTCCCGGCGCTCGAGCCAGCAGGATCCTGATTGGTCAGGGCTTTATTAGGCTCCGACCTCGTTTTGAGAGTGAACCGTGAGTTTTGTTTCTGAGTTTCCACAAACACTGCCTGCCATCCTGGCTCGCGCCTCGGAGACCTGTGGGAATCGTGGGCTGATCTTCGTCGACGAAGACGAGCAACGCTTCACCTGGGCAGAGATCGAAGGCCAAGCGCAGCGGGTGGCGGCCGGGTTCCAGAACTTCGAGGGTGAGCCCGGGGACCGTGTGACGATTGTTTGTCAGGGGCTACGACCCTTAGTGACGTCGTTCTTTGGCGCCGTATTGGCAGGGTTGCACCCGTCGATCTTGCCGACGCCTATTAGCCGGCGCCGATTGCAAGGCTACCTACAAAACGTCGTTTCCATAGTGCGTGTGGCTGAACCAAAATTCGTTGTTGTTGATGAGGAAGTCGAGCTGGTTGGAGAGCCGTTGGTGAAAGAAGCTAACCTTGAGAACAAGGCGCTCGTTATCCTCTACGATGAGCTGATCGGTAGCTCGAGTGGTTTCGATCCCCACGAGCCTGCGCCCGATGAGATCGCCGTTATCCAATTCACATCCGGGTCAACGAGTTCACCACGTGGCGTCGTGTTGCCGCACCGTTGCGTTGCTGCCAACGTCCAAGCGATAGTTGAACGTCTTGAGGTGGCACCCCATGACGTTGGTGGCGGATGGTTGCCGATGTATCACGATATGGGTCTAATTGGGAACTTACTGGGCGCGACAGCCCGTTCTATCGATTTGGTGCTCACGACGCCATTTAATTTTTTGCGGCGACCACGCCGATGGCTCGACGTGATGGAACGTCATAACGTCTCGATAACTGCTGGCCCTAACGTGAGTTACCGGCATCTACTGGAGCGTGGTGACATTCCTGGACGTGATCTCGGGAGATGGCGGGTCGCGATTGTTGGCGCCGAACCCGTAGATCCCGATCTGCTTGCTGCTTTCACAGAGGCGTTTAGGCCAGCAGGGTTTCCGAAGGCTGGTTTCATGCCCGCGTACGGGCTTGCCGAAGTTGGTTTAATGGCTACCGGAGTTCGAGCTCAGGAAGAGTATGAGGTCATGGAGGTCGACCGGGAGGCTCTGGAGGGAGAGGGCATCGCCCGTCCGGTTAATGAAGCCTCCAACTGCGCGGGCATCGTTAGTTGTGGTGCGCCAGTTCGCGAAACATCGGTGCGCATCGTCGATGATCACGGCAAGTCAGTTCCAGATAATTGTGTTGGGGAAATCTCGATCGCCGGGCCATCGGTCATGCGCGGGTACTTCAACGACCCTTTGGCCACAGCGGATACGCTCCACGGGGAATGGTTAATGACTGGTGATCTTGGTTACATGAAGGATCAACAGCTTTTCGTCACAGGACGGAAAAAAGAACTTATTATCTTGGGTGGGCGAAACTATTACCCGCAGGATATCGAGAGGGTGGTGCATGGCCTCGAGTTGGTACGCCCGGGAAGTGTCGTTGCCTTCGGGACCAGGAACGGCCATGATGAAGGTATTGTTGTTGTTGCAGCGCCACGCGACCCTAAAAATAGTGAAAGCATCGGTGTGCGGGTGCGGGCCGTGGTTTCCGAGAGCCTCAATCTTCCAGTACTCGATGTTGTTTTGCTGGAAAGCGGCCGGATTCCTCGAACCACGAGTGGGAAATTATGTCGAGGCCGTTGTCGAGACCTCTACGAAGAAGGGGAATTAGCGTGAGTTCGATCGAGATGGTTGAGGATATAAAGCGCCTTATTATCGAACTCAAACCCGAAGTTGCTGGGAAGGTCAACGATGAAGCTCGTTTACAAAGTGAGATTGGTCTCACATCGGTTGAGATCATTGACCTCGTGATAGCCGCTGAAGATGAATTCGAAATCGAGATCCCTGATGATGATACCGGCGAACTCATGGACGCTACCGTCCGTGACTTAGCGCTCAGAGTAAAGTCCCTGATCAGCGTCTAGACTGATCGGGTGTTATTCTCCTGCGATTACTGATCTTGGATCGGCGCATGGACTGCATTGCCATCATTCCAGCGCGGTTTGCTTCTGCCAGATTTCCCGGGAAATTACTCGCCTCTTGGGCTGGCCAGCCGCTTATCGGACACGTCGTGGAAAGCGTGTCTCGAGTGGAGGGGATAGACGCCACCATCGTTGCAACTGATGACGAACGTATCGCCGAGGTCGCCCGAGAGTACGGGGCCGACGTGGTAATGTCCGTTGGTGAATTCGCCTCGGGGACCGACCGGGTTGCCGACGCCGCGTCGCGATACTCTGCCGACATCATCGTCAACGTGCAAGGTGACGAGCTGCTGCTCGACCCCGCTGCGGTAACCGAGGCTCTGAACTGTTTTCGGGGCTCTGGAACGGAGCTTGGCACCCTCCGCGCTCCGCTCAAGGAACGCCGAGATTTCTGGGATCCTAATGCGGTGAAGGTCGTGATCAACGACAACGAACAAGCGCTGTATTTCAGTCGCGCTGCGGTGCCTTTCCCACGTGCTGAGTGGGAGGCGTCAGTCGATATGTCCACCGGTGAGTCTAATACGGCGTGGACGCCCAAGGTTGTTGACCAAACAAGTACATGCGGGGCATGGTTGCACTTGGGTGTTTACTTTTATCTTTCGGAAGCCCTTCGAAGATGGGTTGCGCTGCCCCCGTCACGTTTGGAGAAAGCGGAAGGCCTTGAGCAGTTGCGGGTGCTCGAGACTGGAGAAACGATCCAGACATATCTTGTAAATGAAGGAATCCCGGGGGTGAATACACCCGGTGACCTTGAAAGGGTGCGCGCCCTGTTGGGGGAGCATGCCTGACACCTTTAGAAGAACTAACAAACTAGGAGATCGAGTACGGGAATGTCGACCAAGTACATCTTCGTAACCGGCGGTGTAGTTTCGTCGTTAGGCAAGGGGCTTGCCTCGGCGGCGATCGGGCGGCTTATGGAAGCTCATGGGTACACCGTCAACTTGTTGAAGTTGGATCCTTATATCAACGTCGACCCGGGAACAATGAGCCCTTTTCAGCACGGGGAAGTGTTTGTTACCGATGACGGGGCCGAAACTGACCTTGACCTTGGACACTACGAGCGTTTCACCAACGCGAGAATGGCCAAAGTTAACAATTACACATCGGGGCAGATCTACGAATCTGTTATTCAGAAGGAACGCCAGGGCGTTTATCTCGGTAAGACAGTCCAAGTAATTCCTCACATTACTAATGAAATCAAGGAGTGCATCACAGCGCTTGCGTCGACTGCCGATATTGTTATCAGTGAGATTGGTGGCACGATTGGTGACATCGAGAGTCTCCCGTTTCTCGAGGCAATCCGTCAGCTTGGACAACACGCCGGTCGCGGCAACTCGATGTTCATTCACCTAACTCTGGTGCCATACATCGCGGCGGCCAAAGAGCTTAAGACCAAGCCGACTCAGCGCAGTGTTAAAGAGCTACGGTCAATTGGTATCCAGCCTGATGTCTTGCTGTGCCGCACTGACCGTTTCCTGCCAGAGGGAATCAAGGAAAAAATTGCTTTGTTTACTAACGTTGATCCGGGAGCGGTGATCACAGCAAAAGATGTCGACTGTATCTACGATGTACCGCTCGTGTTCCAGGAAGAGGGTCTCGACAGCATCATCTGCGAGTCGCTTGGGCTGGAATGCGATATTCCTAACTTGGCCGAATGGGTGCACGTAGTCAGGACTTATAAAGATCCCTCGGCTCGTGTCCGGATAGCGGTTGTTGGGAAGTATGTCGAGTTCGAGGAGTCGTACAAAAGCCTCGCCGAAGCACTCGTCCACGGAGGGTTGGCGAACGACCTCGGCGTCGATATTAAGTGGATTGAGGCAGAACGACTTGAGCAAGAAGAAGATGCGGCCGAACTCCTTGCTGATGTCGGGGGTGTGTTGGTGCCTGGAGGTTTTGGCGATCGTGGGGTACGCGGCATGATGGAAGCAATTCGTTACGCGCGTGTGCATAATGTCCCCTACTTCGGTATCTGCCTTGGTTTTCAAACTGCAGCCATGGAGTTTGCTGAAAACGTTGCGGGGCTTGAGCATTCGGCCGACAGTAGCGAGTTTGATTTCAAAGGCCCGGGGCCTGGGTCTGACAAAGTAATCTACAAGCTACGAGATCTTCTTGGTGTTGAAGATCTTGGCGGTACGATGAGACTCGGTGCTTACGAATGTGAACTGGTATCCGTATCACGGGCCGCCGAAGCGTATGGGTCGGAGATGATTTCGGAACGCCACCGTCACCGCTACGAGTTCAATCGTGCCTTCGAGCCGCCTTTGGTCGACGCCGGTCTCGTGCTTAGTGGCAAGACCGCGGATGGGAAGTTCGTGGAAATTCTTGAGCTTCCCGAACATCCGTGGTTTGTCGCCTGTCAGTTTCACCCCGAGTTCAAGTCAAGGCCGCAGGAGCCGCATCCGCTGTTTGCGGCTTTTGTCCGTGCTGCACGGGATCACGCTGACAGCGGTTCCAGTGGCATCGTGGAGCGCGCAGAAAATGCTACAGAAGAAGTTAGAGCCGAGACGGCCTAAGATATTGTGGCAGTTTCACGCGCCCGGAGCGCGCACATGATAAACACGGTGAAAATCGGCGAAACGGTCGAATTCGGTTCGGGCATGCTTGGGCTGATTGCCGGGCCGTGTGTCATTGAGGGTCGCGACCAGTGTCTACGCATAGCGGTTGAAGTTGCCAGTATCACTCGTGAACTTGGTCTGCCCTTCGTTTTTAAAGCATCGTTCGATAAGGCTAACCGAACCTCCATTGACTCTTACCGTGGGCCTGGCCTAGAAGCTGGCCTGGAGATCTTGGCAGAGGTACGTGACACAGTTCGGATTCCTGTCACTACGGACATTCACGCTGTTGAGCAGGTAGAGGCGGTTGCTAACACGGTTGACATGATCCAGATCCCAGCTTTCTTGAGTCGGCAGACAGATCTTCTTTTGGCTGCAGCTGAGAGTGGTCGGCCAGTTAACGTAAAGAAAGGCCAGTTCCTCGCTCCTGCAGACATGAAACACGTTATCGCGAAACTGGAAGGGGCAGGGGCCACCGGGATTATGCTTACCGAGCGTGGAACTTCATTCGGCTACAATAATTTGGTGGTTGATTTTAAGGGAGTTTGCCGCCTGGCGGACTTCGGACACCCGGTGGTATTTGACGTCACTCATAGCCTTCAACTCCCAGGGGCGGGCAAAGGGCAGACTGCTGGAGAAAGGAGATTCGCTAAACCGCTTGCTTGTGCGGCGGCTGCGATAGGTGTCAACGCCTTGTTTGTTGAAGTCCACGACGATCCTCCTGTGGCGCTGAGCGATTCGTCGACCCAACTGCCGATTGAGGCATTGCAGCGTTTGCTCGAAGAAACTCTCCGGGTACATCCCTCAACGAACAAGCTTGTGGTGGACGAAGGAATGGAATCGTGAATAGAGCGTCTTCTGGACGGAACCTTCGCGGTGACACTGAATTGTCACAACAGCGGCAGCGTTCGCTTGATTTGGCGCGGGAAGTGTTTCGCATCGAGGCGAACGCGCTCGGCCAATTGGCTGAGCGCTTTGATCAGGTGCCATTCGATAAAGCACTGGATATCCTGCTTGGTTGCGCTGGACGCATAGTTGTCTCTGGAATGGGCAAATCCGGCATCATTGCACGTAAGTTGGCAGGAACTCTTGCGTCAACAGGGAGTCCCGCACTTTTCCTTCATCCTGCCGAGGCCGGCCATGGTGACCTTGGTTTACTATGCGAAGGTGACGTCCTGGTGGCGATCAGCCAGAGTGGAGACACCCAAGAGGTCGTCGCGATGTTGCCGACGATCAAACGCTTAGGGGTGCCCCTAATCGTTATCGTCGGTGAGACCGAATCAACTATGGCACACGAAGCCGATATCGTTCTTGACGCAGGTGTTGAAAAGGAGGCCGGTCCGCTTGGGATGATTCCCACTGCCAGCACGACGGCAGCCTTAGCAGTTGGTGATGCCTTGGCGATGGCTCTGCTTGAGGAACGTGGATTCAGCGCCGACGATCTTGCTGCTCACCATCCTCGCGGCAATCTCGGCCGGCAGCTTTTGCGAGTCCACCATGTCATGCACACGGCGGCGGAGATCCCCAGTGTCACTCTTGGGGCACACATGGTCGATGTCTTGGCTGAAATGAGCACTAAAGAGCTCGGGATGACGACGGTGGTTGATTCCGACGGACGGTTGGCTGGGGTGGTTACCGATGGAGATGTGCGCCGCTTTCTTGAATCAAAGGGGGAGTTGGCACTTCAGAGCACAGCGGAAGAGTTGATGACATCCGACGCTGTGTGTACGCGCGCCGACGCTTTGGCGACTGAAGCCCTAAGGTTAATGGAGGAGAAGCATATTACCTCGTTGCCAGTGATTAATGAGGAGCATCGTCCCAAGGGTGTCGTTCACCTGCATGACCTCTGGCGCACTGAGATGATCTGATGGCGATGCTGGACCGTGAGAGCTACGAAAGGCGATTGCGGGACGTTCGACTATTGGTACTTGATGTGGATGGCGTGTTGACCAGTGGCGAAATTATTTTCATCGACGATGATCGCGAGGCCAAGATGTTTTGCGTGAAAGATGGTTCGGCGATGTTTATAGCCGGCTTGATCGATCTGAAGATCGCCATCATCACTGCGAGGACCTCTAAGGTAGTCGAACGACGATTTACCGAGTTGCCAGTTAACTATCTGAGGCAAGGAGTAAAAAACAAAGTCGGTGCCTGTCTTGACATCCAGCGTCAAGAAAGCATCTCTGACCATGAGATTGCCTACATTGGTGACGATCTTATTGATTTGCCGATGCTGGAGCATGCTGGCCTTGGCATCACGGTGTCGGACGGCCACGCTAAACTTATCGAAGTTGCCGACTGGGTTACTTTGACTCCTGGAGGCCGGGGCGCCGCGCGTGAGGTGGTTGACGATATCGTTACGGCTCGGGGGCTCTGGGATGACGTCCTCGATGACTATCGCAGCCGCCAGTCCAGGGTGGTGCCTATGAGACAGGGTGAGAACGAGGTGGGATGAGCGCAATCTTTAAGATGTTGTTGTACCTAGCAATGGTTATTGTTTTGGTTGCTATCGCTTATGCCAATGGCGACCAACGGGTCAACGTGACCTATTTCCCCAACAGCACGGTCGAAGATGTGCCGGTCTTTTTGGTAATTCTTGGCTCGGTATTCATCGGTGTTCTTGTTGCGGGTTTTATAGCGGTGTTTGAACACCTTAAACACAACATGCACGAGCGTGAGGCTCAGCGCCGAATCGATGTTTTGGAATCAACGATCCGTGAGTTTGGGGGCTTGCCAGCTGACATTGGCCACGGGGAATTGTCAGATGACGACTGGGTTGAGGAGTAGGAGATGCAGGGTTGGTCTCTGACGCTTGGAGTCGCTGCAGCTCTGGTTATGCTCGGTGTTCTCTTAGGACGTGCTTGGACGCTAGCCCGCGCTCGCCGCGTTGAGGGCTCGCAATACGGCGAACACCCTCATTATCTTCTAGGCCTAAATTACCTAATCTTGAATCAGCCTGATCTGGCTCTGGTTGAACTCAGCAAAGCTGTACGTGGGGAAACCGACGCGGTGGAGGCATATTTGGCCCTTGGCAACCTTTTCCGGGAAAAAGGCCAAATTGAGCGCGCCATCGATATTCACAAGAGCCTGCTGCATCGCCCAGGACTTTCAGACCTAGGTCGCACGCAAGCATTATTTTCGCTCGCACTTGATTTCAAGAGCGCCGGTCTCATGGATCGGTCTGAGCGAACCCTTCAAGATGTCGTTAACCGTGACCCCGACAATCTCAGTGGCTGGCTTTGTCTGCGTCGTGTTTACGAGGAAATGGGGCGTTGGGAGGAGGCTAGTGAGACCCAATCGCGCATCGACAAACTGGCAGGATCGACCGATGAGAGACTCCTTGCTTCGTTATGGACTGAGCGTGGCAATGCGGCACAAAAGAACGGTGATTCTCAAACCGCATTGAGTTGCTACGAGGCCGCATTGGAACTTGATCCAAGTTACGCACCAGCACATCTTGGGGTTGGCGATAGCCAAGACAATCGTGGTGATCTGCCACGCGCCTTGCAACACTGGGAGATGGCGCTAGGTGATGGCACCGCCTGGGCCATGCAGGCGCTTGAACGCATTGTCCGTGTGTCCAGCGGACTCGATGGTGGATCTCGAGTCGAAG
>JAYYTT010000209.1:0-2680 GCA_036344375.1 Acidobacteriota bacterium
TTCGTATGGAATAAGCGGGATCGAGACCGATCTTTTAATGCTGGCTGGAGCGGTTGAACGTGGGCCCGAGTACCATGATTCACTCGTCAGTTGGGCCAATGGCGTATCGGTTGCAAGACCGGTTGAAGCACTTTTGATCGAAGAGGCATCGATCGGGGCACGTTTGCTTGCCCCTGTCTATGAGGAGACCGAGGGTCGCGATGGATACGTCAGTGTTGACGTTGACCCTTCCCTGGCCAACGATGTCGAAGAGATGTCGATGGCGATTCGACGGCTGCATTCGGCAATTGACAAGCCTAACGTTATCCCACGGTTGCCACCCACGAAGTCAGGGTGTGCGGTGCTTGAGGCCTTTACCGCAGAAGGGTTCAGTGTACACGTGGGCCCAATTTTCTCAGTGGCTGCGGTTGAGCGTGTTACTGAAGCGTTTGCCCGCGGTGCGCTACGACTTCCGAAGGAGATCGAGGAGGCACGTGGTTTGGCGTCAGTGGTTTCGTTTGGTCTGGCATCTCTGGATGAGGCCATTGACGAGCCTGTAAAAGGATGGATTCGCACTGCCGATCGGGACGTGAGTGGTGCCGAATCACTGCTGGGCAGCGTGGCAACGGCGATCGCCAAGGTGGCGTGTCGGCACCAGCGCGACCTGCTGTTCCAGAAACTTCCTGGTAGTTTGCGTGAATCGGGCCCGCGCTCACTGCGGCTGATGTGGACTGACTTGGCTACCGGCGATCCTCGTCGCCATCGACTCCGGTACATTCGCCGGCTTATTGGCCCCGACACAATTGCGTCGATGCCGCTTGGTTTGATGCGTGATTGCGTTTGTGCTCCTTTGGCTGAATCGGCTCTTGGGCAGCGTGTTGATGAAGCAGAAGAAATTCTTAAAGAGGTCGAGAGCCTTGGGATCGATCTCGATGCGATTGGTACCGAACTCCAAGAGCGATACATCGCACGCCGCAGGCTGCAATACGGTGAGCTTGACAACGTTATCTTGGCGGCGACTGCGAAGAACATTGGAGGCAAAAGACAAGCAGGTGAAGTGGCCGGTATCGTTGCGCCGTTGTCCACTTCGGAACTGGAAGCCCCTTCCGCGCTCATAGAAGCTAAGAACATCGACGACCAGTTCCCGACCCGGCTATGGCTTAAGGATAGCTCGTTGTGGAGTGACGATCCGATTGCTCAGGATTCCATCCGTAACCGGCTTGGGTGGCTCGACCTTGTCGAGTCGACACCGGCAGCAAGCGCTTCCAGCCGTGGTTTTGTCAAACGAATGGGCGATGGCGACGTGGACCAAGTTGTTTTGCTTGGAATGGGTGGCAGCAGTTTGTGTGCAGAGGTTTGTCGTCAGGTATTCTCCGTCGAAGATGTTTGGATTGTCGACAGCACGATTCCGACGACCGTTGCCGCCGTTGCGGCCAGCGTTGATTTGGCGCGCACCTTAGTAGTCGTTTCTAGCAAGTCGGGTACGACAATAGAGATACAGGCGCTACTTGATTTTTTCCACGCGCGCTGCACGCCAATGCTCGATCAACCTGGCCACCGGTTTATCGCGATTACCGACCCCGGCACACCGCTTGAGCAGATTGCTTATGAGAGAGGCTTTCGGTCCTTGTGGCTTGCTCCAACCGATGTTGGCGGGCGCTTTTCGGCGCTTTCGGTGTTTGGCATCTTGCCAATGGAACTAATGGGAATCGACTCGGGGGCGATCTGGACCTCGGCTAGGCGGATGGCCGCGAGCTGTGCCGCCGGTACTAGCACCCTTGACAACCCGGGAACTCGCCTCGGGGCAGCGATCTTCAATGCCTATGAAGCAGGCCGCGACAAAGTGACCTTTGTATGCTCGCCTTCACTTACGGCTTTTGGTATGTGGGCTGAGCAATTGATCGCGGAAAGCACTGGCAAGGAGGGTGTTGGGTTGGTTCCGATCGTTGGGGAGCCAGCCGGGGAAGCTGACCAATATGGGGATGACCGAATTTTTGTGGCCCTGGAACTCGCTGGTGAAGATGACTCCGGACGTGACATATGGCTCGATGCTTTGCGCCAAGAAGGACATCCTGTGATGAAGTTTGTCCTGGATAATCGGCACCAAATTGGCGCCGAATTCATCCGCTGGCAGATTGCTGTAGCTACCGTAGCTTTCTTGATGGGGATCAACCCATTTGATCAGCCGGATGTTCAAGGAAGCAAAAATCGTACGAAGGTGATTCTTGACTCCTACAAGGCTGGAACTGGCATGCCGGACCGGGCGCCAATTGCGACGGACTCTGGATGGGTTGTGTTCGCGGACTTGGAGCGTGACGAGGAGCTTGGGCGACGACAGACTGGTGACGGGTTGGCCAGCTGGCTGAGCGCTCACTTAGGCCGCGCTCAGGTTCCAGACTATGTTGCTCTACAGGCTTTTGTTGCCCGTGAGCCGCGGACCCTTCTGGCCTTTCAGGAAATTAGGCGGTTGCTGTTTGAGCGGCTCGGTGTTGCTACGACTCTGGGCTGGGGACCGGCGTTTCTGCACTCGACTGGCCAGCTTCACAAAGGTGGTCCGGACAACGGCATTTTTTTACAGATCACAGCTGATGACAGCGAAGATATCGAGATTCCGGGTGCTGGCTACTCCTTCGGGCAGTTGGTGGGGGCGCAATCATTGGGGGATCTAACGGCCCTGGAAGAACGTGGGCGCAGGGTTCTT
>JAYYTT010000210.1:0-3787 GCA_036344375.1 Acidobacteriota bacterium
CAATATAGATCCAGCCGGACTACTAGCAGGGTTTGAAGAGGCTCGAACTGCCGGGCTCAGGCCCAGGGCCGTAATGACGGTCGATCTGTTTGGCCAGCCCGCTGACTACAGTTCCATCGCTGGGTTCTGTGGCGAGAAGGGACTTTTACTTATTGCGGACGCTGCACAAAGTTTTGGAGCCTCGTATCAAGGCGCGAGGGTTGGAACGTTAGCCCCCATTACGACGACCAGCTTTTTCCCGTCTAAGCCGTTCGGTTGCTACGGGGATGGTGGTGCCATCCTGACAGATGATGAGGATGTTGCGGACATCCTGCGTTCTTTGCGTGTCCACGGACAGGGTAGTGATAAATATGACAACGTCCGGATCGGGATGAACAGCCGCCTAGATACCTTGCAAGCAGCAATTCTCATCGAGAAGTTGTCAATATTAAAAGATGAGATCGAAGCGAGACAAGACGTTGCGGCTCGCTACAAGCACGGGCTAGAGGACCGTGTTATCAGCCCTGATGTAACTGATGGGACAGTTTCCGCCTGGGCTCTGTATACCATTCGATTACCGGCAGCTCGGCGCGATGCAGTCCAGGATGGCCTCTTAGAGTTAGGTGTTCCCACCGTCGTTTATTACCCTCGACCGCTGCACTCACAGCCAGCCTATGCAGAGTATCCAGCGATTGATCTGCCAGAATCCGAGGCTGCTTGTAGTCAGGTCCTGAGCCTTCCGATGCATCCTTATCTTGAAGAGGCGGTGCAGGACTTGATTGTAGAGGGTGTAAACAAGCTAATTTGAATGAACTGCGGGCTACTAGTTTCGCTGGATTTGATGGAGATGCCGTTTCGAATAACGAGATTGTTCCTGCATTGGCCGAAAGTTGCCGTCTAGTGAATCTCAAGAATGTTCCAGCGTTAGCGAGGGGAGATTCACACTTTGAGAATCTGTTTTGCGGTCATCTCACAGAGGTTTGTTGCCTTGGTTCCCCTCCCCAGTTCCGTTACTGCTGCCGCGACCAGCTCGCCAGCATTGATATCCATTCCCTGAGGCCTGAGGAACTTCGAGAGAAAAGCTAGGCGAGCTTCGGCATGATCATCGTGGCCGGAAGCGACAGCCTCAAGCTGTGTTACTGCCGCACCCATGCTGCGAGCCACGTTCAGTGCGCCCGAATCGAATAAGTGTTGGAAATGTTGGGCTCGCATCTGGGTATTTTCGTACTGCTGGGTAATGATCGCGACGCATGGTCGCCCTAGAGCCAGTGTATCTATCATTGCGGTGGTGTTGATCCCGATAATTGCTGATGCGTACTGGACGCTGTTCCGGAAGTCAGACTGCATGCCGCCACTCTCGGGCAGCTGCCCGTCGGAAGGCCAAACGACGACACGCTGATCCGATTGGGCGAGTTCAGCAAAGGGCCGCGCGTTTGCCGGGTGTGGGCGGACCATGATGCTGGCTTTATCAAGGGTCGAGGATTTGCTCAACTCTTTGATTAAATCGGTAACAAGCCACGACTCGTCTCTAGCGATGTTTGCAGATGACCCAAGATAGAGCACAAATGGCATGTCGCCGGGCAAGCCGACCCTTCGCAGGAACTCTGAGCGGTCCACAGTGTGCTGTTCCCTGTCAAACCATTTGTCGAAAAATGGTGCCCCCGTCAGGAGAATGCGATTCTCCGAGATTCCATGGTGAAGAATAGCTTCGGAAGCGTGCGTCTGATTCCATGCCAAGAGCAGGTCGGGGTGTAAGTTGATTAGCCCCTTGGTACTCATGTTGTCCCAGCTCAGGACCAGAACAGCCGTCGGGATGCCAAGGTGTCTAGCTGCTTTTATGTACTCGACTTCCTCGGTGAAACGCATATTCGCAGGTGATGCGAGGACGACGTCGGGCGCAACGCTTCGTAGGTCTGCGACGATGTTTTTGGCGGCAGGTGCCATTGCCTCCAGCAGACGAATCGCACCTGATATCGACTTGCGCCCGAGTAACCAGCGGCCGGCATTGGCTTTGTCGATTCGTGTAAAGGCAGGGTTGAGATATTTTCTCCAGCGATCTAGATAATAGGCCGATTGTTCGAAGCGCCTAAGATAGCTGCTGTAGCTTCGTAATTCCCTCAGCGCAAAGAGAGGCTCCCGAAGCCAATCCTCACGAGTCTTTGACCATTGCAACGAGACTTCCGGATTTTCCTTCAGAAATCCCTGCAATGAAACATCGGAGTTGCCCCTACTCCACCTCTCATCGAAGCGAAGCTCAAGCTCGTGACCATGGCTACGGAGTGCCTCAAGGACACTACGGTAGTAAGAAAAGTGATAAACGGACCGACCGGCGACAAGTACGCGCATCTCAAAAATGTTGTGGAAGGTGCTCGATCCAGCTCGATCGGCGGACCTGAATAATCCAGATGAGGGTTTCGTAAGTTCCCATCCCCGGAAACCGCCCTGAGCGGTCCATAGCCTACCATTCTCTTTGATCCGCCATGCTGTAACGAATAGACGTACGAGCTACCCTCACCTGCTCGGGTAGCGACCCCCGAAACCCTGTGCTATACAGTCGCAAAAGGAAGTAGCGGCAGTCAACTGACGGGTATCGGCACGAGGGTGACCCGCATATTGCCCACTCCTTCCAAGTTTCAGGCCTTTAAGTATGGCCCATCGCCGCTTTTCCCGAATACCATGAAAAACGAGGCTACACTCCTGCCCACTGTCCGAACTCACGGATCTCAGAGATGAAGATTCTATTTTCGTTGCGACACTCGGGTGCGATTCGCAACTTTGGGTCGATGCTCCGGAGACTCGCTGCCCAAGGACACGAAATCCATCTTTCGTTCGTCATGGCCGATAAGATCGACCATCGTGGCGGGCGCATCATCACGGACTTGCAGAAGGAGTGTCCGTCGATCACATACAGTGAGCTTCTAAAACGCACAGACGTTCGCTGGTTCGAACTCGCACGCGCCACCAGATTTACTATTGATCTACTGCGCTACCGCCTGCCGATATATGACGACGCTATAGCCTTGCGGGCTCGGTCTGAGCGTCGGGTGCCGCGACCGGCTCGCTGGCTGACTAAGATTCCGATCTTTCGCTGGAAGCTGTTTAACCAAGCAGCGCACCGGCTGTTTCTGGCAATTGAGCGGGCGATCCCGGTGGATCCGGTGATCGAGGCCGATGTGCTGGATCAACAGCCAGACCTTTTGCTCGTATCGCCGCTTGTCGATTTAGGTTCCGACCAGGTCGACTACATTAAGGTTGCCAAGAAGCACGGTATCCGATCGGGCTTGTGCGTTCACAGTTGGGACAATCTCACCAACAAAGGTTTAATGCGGATCCTTCCGGACCGCGCCTACGTCTGGAACGAAATTCAACTTGCCGAGGCTGTCGATCATCACGGCATGGAAGCGTCCAAAGTTGTGGTCACTGGTGCTTCGAACTACGACCAGTGGTTTGACTGGGAGCCCAGTCGCGGTCCGGAGGCTTTCAAAGTGGAAATTGGCCTTGACCCGGACGCGCCGTACCTACTGTATCTTTGCTCGTCACCATTTATCGCGGCGACTGAAATCGACTTCATTGAGGAGTGGATCGCCGCCATTCGGGCCTCCGACGATCCGATGCTTCGTAACATCGGCTTACTGGTCCGACCCCACCCAGAGAATCGCCAGCCTTGGCATCGTCTCGATCCGTCCACTCTCGGAAACACGACGATTTGGCCGCTCCAAGGTGCCAACCCCGTGGACCTAGGAGCCCGCAGCGACTATTACGACTCCATCTTCCATAGCTGTGGCATCGTTGGTGTCAACACCAGCGG
>JAYYTT010000211.1:0-3410 GCA_036344375.1 Acidobacteriota bacterium
AGTTCGTTCGGCAACGTCAGCCAAACGCGAAAGCCCCTCATTGACCCAATCGGGGGCGGTCGACTCTCCCGTGGGAAGCAGGTAAGCCCAGCGCCCAACCCGATTGGTGTAACCAAGATAACGGATACCAGATGAGAGAAATACAAGGTCTCCTGGCTGCAGCTTCAGGTCGAGCTGCATGCGATGCTCGGCCTCAAGAGTACTGCTCGGTCGATAAACGACAGTGCGTGGCGGATAAGCAACTTCGACGTCGAGCTGTGCAGCTCTGTCACGAAAGGCCCAGTCGAGGTCGAGCAGGGAAGTACCAGAGGCAACCACCACCTGATCACTCAATACCTCATCGAGAATGGCGACCGTCAGGCGTACGGACTCCGCGAAAAACGGCGCCTCAGCAGAGATTTGTTCGGCGAGAAAACTCTCAACTAAAGGCCGCGAAGAAATCAACCGGTTTGAAAATTCAGGGGCCAAATGGTCACTAAGCCAGCGAGCATTTGACGCTGTAAGGCCATCTGCGGCAGAAAATTGCAGAGAATCGTTGACGGCGATGCTCCCCGGCTTGAAGGCACGCAAGTGATCGTTCAGCAACCCGGCCAGAGTCATGTCGTCGGATGGTTCGAAGACCTCATAGATTGCCGCGTTAGATGAAAAACCGTCCCCAAGGGCAATACGCGCAAGGGACGAATCTTGGTTGCACAATAATAGAGCACCTTTACCCTCGAGACGGGTGGCTCTCACGGTGAGGAGAGGGACGAGTGCATCACCGTTTGAACCGTCGGCGAATATTAACCAGCAATCAACTCCAACCCTCTCCATCAGAACGGGCAGCAATGTATCTAGACGCAGCGTCAACATGGTGTCGTGCTGGGCTGCTCGGTCGCGAATGTCACGCACCCGGGCCCCACCGAACTCTGCAAAATCAGGCGCAAAGGCTTTACAACCAGCGGTGAGCGCGATCAAGACGTAGGTAGCCACCAGGAACCTCATCGATTGACGAAGGGTCTCGCAGCTCATGAGGTAATTGATGCTACCGCAGCCTTCCGAAGTCCGCCTCTACACGCACTTCGGTGTTGTAGTCAGGAACTCCGCCGCCTGCGTCAACGATGCCACGCGGAATCAGCACATTCCCCTCCGGGAAGTGCACCTGCAAATTACCTCGAGCAATTGAGGCAAACAGGATGCGGCCTTCGAACACACCTGTCTTGCTAATCAGCTTGACCTTCTGGTGTTGGCTAAATTTCAGGTCGCCTGCATCCTCCGGATTCATGAGTATTGAGTCACGCCCTGCGTTGTTAATCGGGTCAACCTCCCCATAAATCAGCGAATTGAATTGCCGCCCGCGCCGCGTCGAAACCTTAAACCAACCCTCACGCTTGTTTGAGAACGGTAACTGAACGACGACGAAATGAGCTTGGCCGTCAGGGGTTGGGAACTCCCATTTATCACACAGGTGCGGGCCACCGTATTGGATCGCATCGCCTGTGCCATCAAAATGCTGGATCCCATCGTACGCTGGTACAACATGGGCAATTTCTTCACGGATCGCCTGGCTATCAGTGCATCCGAGCAAACCAGCATGCTCAGCGTCAACGGCATGCGCTAGTTCCAGAAAAATGCGCCACTCTGATTTCGCCTCACCGACAGACCGATCAATCTCAGGGCTGAAGATGACACGGCGTTCAGTTGATGTTTGCGTTCCGCCGCCCTCTTGTTCGTAGCGGGTACGAGCCGGTAGTAAGATCACGGTGCCATCTTTCTTAATTGGCTCGATGAATAGCTGCTTCGTAAGAAAAATGTCCTGGTGCACACGCAGAGGAACCCGGCTCATCGCATCGGTAACGTAATCGGGGTCCGGCAGTGTCTGTACGAAATTCCCCCCGGCGCAGTACAACAAGTCGAGACGGTTCTCAGCAGCAGCGTCAATCATCTCCGGAGCAGTCAGCCCAGGCTGGTCCGGTAAATTGAAACCATAAACTTCGCGCATCAGGGCGGCACTTTCCGACGATACCGGGCGACCACCTGGGAAGGCTGTCGCGTAGGCACCCATCTCTGCCCCACCTTGGACGCCACTATGCCCCCGGATCGGCATTAGGCCGCACTTGTCACGCCCAACGTAGCCCTTCACCAACCCAAGGTTGATGATCATTTGAACAGCATCAGCGCCAGCCACGTGTTGGGTGATCCCCATACTCCAGACAAAAACAGCACTGTCAGCACGGTGAATCAAATTCGCAAATTCCTTCATACTGGCTTGTGACAATCCCGATTCAGATTCGAGCTCTTCCCATTTGACGCGTTCCGTTTCACGACGAAGAGCATCAACACCCTCGGTGTGAACGTCTATGAACTCCGTATCGTGCCAACCATTTTCGAAAACTATCTTCAACACACCATAAAGAAATGCGATGTCCCCACCCGTGTTGACCGGAAACCAATCGTCTATGAGCTGCGTACCAAAGACCGAAGAAACTAAGTTCGAAGGGATCCAGTAACGTTCCATCGCAGGTTCTCGATACGGGTTCACCAAAACCACCCGGGTACCGGTCTTTTTCGCTTGTTGTAAGTATTTGGTCGTTACCGGTTGATCATTAGCCGGGTTGGATCCGAAAAACACCACGAGATCGGAACCGATCCAATCACGGTAGCTACACGTAGTCGCCGCAACCCCCAGTGACCGCTTCATCGCCGCTGTAGAAGGTGAATGACAAATTCGAGCGGCGTTGTCTATGTTGTTAGTACCGAACCACCGTGCCACTTTTTGCGCCACGTAGTAGACCTCATTGGTCATCCCGCGCGAGGTTAGATAAAAGGCCAAACGCTTCGGATCACTGTGCTTAATCCGTTCAGCAATACGTCCGTATGCCTCTTCCCACTGGATCCGGCGAAATCCGGGTTCACCACGCTCCCGAATCATCGGCACACTAATTCTGCCAAGATCGCGCAGGTCAGCGTCAGACAAATCCTCTAAGTGCGATACGTTGGCCAGCAACTGATGGTCAAACTCGGGCATAGTATTCAAGCGCAGTAAGTTGAGCCGGACCATACAGAGGTGGGTGCCAGTGAGCGTCCAGTCACGCAGCCCTGCGGTCCCCAAAGCACAACCATCGCAGGGACCACGCGAAAGTACTTTCCATGCGTAGCCGAGGTTGTCACGGTTGCGCAACACCACCCGGAGCATGTCTCGATAGTGTTTCGGCTTGACATGGCCTAGGCCGAACGGAGAAAGATTGCTCAGGCGTTTCCAGAAACCTAGTTGGAGCTCGTGAGCCATGAGTATCCGATTGGCGGCCGGGAGCCTACTTGCCGATGACCCTCTCCGCTCCCGTGTACACGTTCATCTTCGAGTCCCGCAGGAACCCTACCAGGGTCATGTTGCTTTGTGCAGCAAACTCGACTGCCAGGCTCGATGCTGC
>JAYYTT010000212.1:0-4601 GCA_036344375.1 Acidobacteriota bacterium
CATGCTCCGCAAATTCTTTCATCACTGGGAACGCTCAATTTTTGGGGACGATGCCGATGATCGCCGCCCACAGGCGTTTGGTTGGGGATTGGAAAATCTTGAGGGCGTTGAACTCGAGGGCACGGGATATCAGTTGGTTGAGGTTGCCGCGGAGCTGTGTGCGGCGAGTGAAAATTTCTATCGCACAAAAGAAATCACAAGAGTGACATTCGACGGCACCCGCTTGGCTTTCGACTCGCCGTTTCCTTCCCCCGATATTGAGGTACAACGTGTTACGGCCCGGTTATTCGAATCCCCAGCCGCCGAAGGTCGTGCCATCGTCGTTGTTCCACAGTGGAATGCTGACGAGGGTTCGATGGTTCAGGCATGCAACATTCTCAATTACTTTGGATTCAGCGCCTTACGGATGACTCTGCCGTATCATGAGGAACGTCGCCCCGGTTACATGGTACGCGCCGATGCCATGGTCAGTCCGATTCTAGGACTTACCATTCAATCGATACGCCGTGCCGTTGTTGAAGTTCGACTAGCGGTCCAGTGGCTGCGGCAGCGTGGGTATCGCCATATTGGTCTGTTAGGAACTAGCCTCGGATCATGCATTGGGTTCTTGGCGTTAGCTCATGACGAGGACCTCAAAGTTGCCGCTCTTAATCACGTTGCTGGCGAGTTCGCCGATGTTGTGTGGTCCGGACTTGCCACTCAACATGTGCGTGCGAGCCTCGATCAACACATCGACCTCGAGACCTTGCGACGGTGTTGGGCTCCCATCTCGCCAGTTCACTTTGCAGCAAGGCTACTGAAGAATCGACCCAAATTGCTCATGATCTCCGGAGCCTACGACCCCATCTTTCTGCCCGCACATTCCCAGGCTTTGGTCGATGCGCTGGACAGGGCGAACGTTGATTTCCGACGATTAGTATTACCCTGTGGCCACTACACTCTCGGGCGCCCCCCGTTCTACCTGATAGACGCCTACTTGATCGTGCGCTTTTTCCGTCGCCATCTCGGTTGAACCTAGCGGTATTTGACTTGCGGATCAGAACTTGATTGTTACTCCGCCCGAGAACTCGATGTTGTGCAAGTTGTTGCTTACTGCCGTACCGAGAGCGTCGACGAAATTCGGGTCAAGTTCAGTAATTTTCAGCGGAGTGATGTGATCCTTTATGTCCACGCGCAACCCGAGGGTACCGAAGGTTGCCCTCAGCCCCCCTCCGAAGACATAACCAATGACCGTTTCGCGTGGTGTGGAGCCGACTTGTAGTTTTATGCTGTGCAGGCCGATGCCCCCACCGAAAAATGGAGAGACTGGTCCGGGGAGGATTAGCATTTGGGCTTCCACTTCAGCGTACATGATGCTGGCACCGAAGCTGTCGCCCCCAGTCGAGTCGATGGCGCTGGGGCTGTAGAGCAGGCTCCCTTCAACCGCAAATGGAAAAAGGCTCCAGCCCATCCGGCCGCCCAAAATTGGAGCGTTCTCGAACCCCTCGGTTATTGTCCCTAGGCGCACCTGCAGGACCTCACTCAGGGAATCGCCGATCATTGCCCCGAGCACGAATGTCACAGCCGGTATCGCTGCCACTGGCTTCGGAATGAGAAGCGTCACCATTGAAATGAGCAAAAGGATGATCAATAAGTGACGTGCACGCATTTAATCTATCCAGTCCGCAAGCTCACGCATCTAGCCGACTCCAGCAAAGTGTAGAGGGGAGTAATTTCGCACTGATTGTAAACTTCAAACATCCCATCCGTGCCACCCTTTAGGGGGTTTCGGGATCCCCCGGCCAGGTTCAAAGGCTTCAATGAAGTCTATTAATTGGGGCCTTACGCGACCCGAAAAATCGGGCGGAAATGGCAGCCAGACAGCTACCATCTCCCGTTCCGGTGGTACAGGTTCGAGTCGCACGCGACCAGTAAAGAAAGCCTCTCCCTCACTCGTCATGCGTAGTTCCTCGTAGCTTTCCTCGCCGAGGTGGGAGCTCCACAAACGTGCGGCTTCACGCAGAACATTGCGCAGCGCCAAGGCAGTGTCAGGTAGCACACGACAGAGCGTGTACGAGAGTTGATGCGCTCCGATTGTGGCGGTGCGAATGATCAATAGTGCCACTCGTTGCCAGCCACGACCATGGCAATTGTGATGCTGCTGTCGTCTTCACGTGGGAGTGATAGCTTGACGGCCCATTTGTCAGGTTGAAACGCTGCAATACCTGGCTCTGATTCGGTAACGACTTCGTTCGCCGGCCACAAACCCCAAGCGAAGGGGTGGAGATTAAGGTCAAGTGCCTGGTCGAGGGTTTCTTCGAATCCCTGTGGGCCGAGTGAATCTGCTTTGGGAGTGGTTAGTACAGCGTAGTCGCGGTAGGTCGTCTCACCGAGGTGATTACCGTCGTCAGGTTGTAGCAGATAACGGACCAAGTAGATCCCGGCACCAACAGGTTGGTCACGGAAATCGTTGTGCTCTTGATGTAAGCGCATAACAGCTAGTACAACGCCTTCGTTGAGGGTGCTGTATGCGACACCGGGATGGGTGTTGGGATCGGTCGGAGCAGGCAGTTGCCTCGCGAACCAGAGATCCATCAATGGTTCGTTGTCTCCGTTCAGGACGGTGACTGACTGATCCTCTACGTATTGCGCGATTGAATTTTCCAGGCTCTCGGGGGGACTGCCATCAGTAATTGTTAGCTTGTACGAGTCCTGGTTGCTAATAGTAAAGCTTGCGGTGTGTCCCATCGCCGAAGTGGACACCAACGCGACCGTGGCGGTCAGGAGAAGCACGGCTCGAAGATAACGGCCTGAAAGACGCCTCTTGGTATGGCGCCGCGCGTGAGGCAAAGAAGACCCTTGGTAATAGTACATCGGTGCTATCCCTGTGGATGCGTCCTGTTTCAGAAGGAAAAGCGCCCCAGGAAAGCACTCTGCGTATTCGGATCACTCCATTGGGCATCAAGTGCGCTGCCTTGGTACGAATGCTCGACAGTCACCCCAAGGGTCGAATCCTGCAGGGGCACAAAGGGTTCATACCATTGCGCGTCACCGCACTGCTCAAAAGCTTTGTGGTCAATGTGAAGAGCCGTTGCTGTGAGTTCGACCTCTCTACCGGCACGAACGCTATAGCCCTCCGCTGTGTCAATGAAGCTGATGGGTGCGGCAACGACGTCAATGACGTTCCCGAACATCCTGGCGTTCCGATTGGTGTACAACTCGGCGAGAGCCTCACGTTGTAACTTGTCCGCCATCTCATCGACGTAAAGTACCGTGCGACGCGGCGCGTCGGGCTCCATAGCCAAGTTTGCTTCGCCTGCGATCGCCGCCACGACGGAAAGTCCGGTGACATCGATGCCATCAATCTGACCTTTTTCGATCCGCCAGGCCATGATGGCTTCGCGGCCGATCGTTACTGCCTCCGAGTTCCAGACACAGCCGCCGATGAACACCTGCGCGGAACGCGCCTCGACATACGCACCCTCGACGCTCAATGTTGTCGTCGCGATAGCTGCCGGCGTGATAGCCATTGCCAAGAATACGGCCCAAAGCGCTGTCTTTCTCATCATCAGAATCTCCTGTCCGAGCGGAGCGTATTCAGCTTAAAGAATGCCAATTCTAGCATCGTCTTATTAACGATGCAGCGGCCAAGGGGAATAGCCTTCGTGGCTGTAATGCCTGTTGTGCTTTAGCTTCCCTGGAAGCAGGCACGATCCGAGCCGCACTTTTCTTCCGACACCAGCCCGTCGTCTGGCCCTATAACCCGCATCGTCTTGTCGCACCAAACATGTCCCACCTCACTGAGCTCGAAGCCATATGTGTATGGATCTGGTTCCATGTCGGGAAGGTGCATCAAGCGGGTTCGAAGGTAGCGGCAACAACTTGTTTTGACGTCCGATTTACTCATTGCTAGCTCCTCCTCATCCGGTGGCCCAGTCGATTCCGGCTGCCTCAAGGATGGCGCGCTTCACAGCGGTCCTGGCCAGTCGCACCTTATAGGCATTGTGCTCCATTGGTTCAGCATCGGCGACTGCATGGTCGGCCGCTTCCTCGGCACTCTCGATGGTCACCGTCTGGCCCACGAGGTACTGCTCGGCAACATCCGCACGCCAAGGGATTGGCGCTACCGCACCCATGACGATACTAGCCGAGTTCACCGTGTTGCCATTCATATCAAGCACTACACTCGCCATTGCCAGTGGCCAGTCGTGCGACTGTTTGTGCTTGATCGTGTAACTGGCCGAGTTGGCGGTTGTACCAGGCAACTCAATTGCTGCGACGATTTGGTCGTGATAGAGGACGTTCTCTTGGTGGACATTGTTTGCTGGCCGCACGAAGAAATCCTCTATGGCCATACTCTCAACGGCCAGGGCACCATCCGCACCAGGTCCTGCCACCAGGACGTTGGCGCCATAAGCCTGCAGCGCGACCGCTACGTTTGATGGGTGCACTATAGGGCAGGGAGCGGTGTCGAAAATGGCGTGGTAGCGATTGTCGCCATCGACCGCGAAGCATGCGCTCCCTTCCTTGCGAAGGCAATCATAGTATTCCGAGCGGAAGTACCAACAACGGGGCCGCTGACAGAGGTTGCCGCCGATTGTTCCACGGTTACGGATTTGTGG
>JAYYTT010000213.1:0-6958 GCA_036344375.1 Acidobacteriota bacterium
CCAGTCCAGACAGGATTATGGCGGTACTGGCCGCCGCGAAGAATGCCAATCATGTCCTCGACGACAAGGAAATAAAGGCCGCCTTGGTGCTTAGCTGAAGACAATGGGTGGGATCTTCACCGGGACCAGCATGAAGGAGGTAACGAAAATCGTCAGTGCGATTAACGTTAGAACGATTCTGGTCACCCCCAGTTTCTGTCCATGATTGATGGGAAGAGGTTTACCGAGCCCACCCATAATGAACAGTGCTGCCACGACGATGGCGAAGAGGATCCATCCAGGGAAGAAGCGGAATCCAGCGAAAAACATCAGTATTAGCACAGCGAAAGATAAAGTCCGATGCCATCGTGGTACCAACGAATACAGCAAGTGGCCGCCGTCAAGTTGTCCGACGGGCAGTAAGTTCATCGCTGTGATCAGTAAAGCAAACCAGCCAACGAACGCCAAGGGGTGCATGACAAGGTCTTGTGCTGGCCCGACCTCCGGGCCGAAGAACCGTGACATTGGTCCCCACAGAAGCGGTTCGCCCAGTGTCAAGTAGAAACCGCTAGTCTCGATCTCAATGGTGCTTACAACGCGCGATTGCGAGAGGCCGTAGCCAAGGATTGGTAACGCTGCGACCCAACCAGCGATCGGCCCGGCGACCGCAATGTCAAACAAGGCTCTCCGGCTTGTAATTGTTCCGCGTATCCGGATCACGGCACCCATCGTGCCAGGCAGCAGGGTAGGGACCAAGTTGGGCGGCGGAAGGGGCAGGAAATAGGGGAGGCTAGCCGCGATGCCATAGTGTCGGCAGGTTAGGTAGTGGCCCATCTCGTGCGCCAACAAAATCGCGATCACTGCCACACCAAATGGGAACCCTCCCAGAAGAGCGGATGGAGCCTCAAGAGGGTTCGAAGTCAAAACATTGCGTAGCTCTCCAGAATAAAATTGCTGATACTGGATAAACCCCCAATAGATGCAACTCGTGAACGTCAACACAAACAGGACAATGTTCATGCCGATCCGCGGAGGGCGGTCATGTTTCCTGGGCATACCTTGCCCCTCATAACCGGGCCCAGGCGGCTGTTGCTGGTTGGCAACCGATGGGTCATGGCACGTTTGCTCCAGCAAACTTAGAGGCCTATCTCTATCCTTTGTTTCAGACACGTGTCCACACCGATTGATACTTACCTCGAGAAATTCGGGACTGGAGGCTCTTAATAGATACTAACAATGGGGCGAAGAATTCCGACTAGTTAGAGAGGGAAAGTATCTCAGCCTATGTTGCTAAGATTTTTACCGGGCCGGAAACGGGTCGACTTCCCAGGCGGGATAACAATTTCTTGACCAGTGCGCGGGTTGCGTCCAATACCCCGTTTGCGAGGTCTAACCTCAAAGACGCCGAAACCACGCAATTCGATCCGGTCACCTTGGGCTAGCGCATTTTTAAGGGCGCCAATAATCGCATTAACTGCGGATTCTGCACTCACCTTAGTGATGCGGGCTTCCCGGGCAATAATTTCGACAAGATCTGCTTTTACCATGGAAACCTCGAATTGCGGGATCAGAAGAGGCGAATTATAGAGATCTAACATTATCGATGTCAACTATAACTTCCATGTTATCATGATGTTACAGTGATTTCGTTACCGTCAGTTTCCTCCTGGACATCGCTGCGACCATCTATCGGGACCATCGTGAATCAATCATCAGATGTGGTATTGATCCCGCAGGTCGCTATTGTGGGCCGACCCAACGTTGGTAAATCAACGTTATTTAATCGGATTGTCGGGCATCGCGAAGCGATTGTGGGCAGCCAACGGGGAATGACCCGTGATCGAAAAACTGCGGAGACTGATTGGAACGGCGTTCGGTTCAATCTGATAGATACAGGTGGTATCGACCAAGGGTCGAGTGAAGACCTTCTACGGCAGGTTAAGTCCCAGGTAATGACGGCTGTAGATGTCGCCGATATTGCGCTCTTAGTTGTCGAAGGGCGTGAGGGGCCACTCCCTGTTGATCACGAGATTACCTCAGAGTTACGCCGTCGCGGTATTACTTTGATTCTTGCGATCAACAAGTGTGACAACCCGAAGGTCGCTGCCGAGATGAAACTGGCCTTTCACGAGCTTGGAATTGATTTGATGTATGCGATTGCTGCGGAGGATGGCTTTGGCGTCGCTGATTTACTCGACACAGTTGTTGGTCTTTTGCCGGAAACTACCGACGAAGGAATTGAAAGTAATCTACCGACCCGCGTGGCATTTGTTGGTCGCCCGAACGTTGGCAAGTCTTCTTTGGTTAATACACTGTTAGGTTCGGAACGGGTGATCGTCAGCGATCAGCCGGGAACGACCCGCGATGCAATCGATACTTTGCTTGAGAGTAACGGTCGCCAATACGTTCTCGTGGACACAGCTGGAATTCGTAGAAGATCACGCATTGGGACACACGCCGAGATCGCTAGCGTGGCGATGGCTCGGCGTCGCTTGAAACAGGCCGACATCGCCCTGCTGGTCATTGATGCCGAAGAAGGAGTCACACGCCAGGATTTGCATATCGCCTCGGATGCGAATCGGATCGGGTGTGGCCTGATTGTTGTTGTCAACAAGTGGGACCTCGTAGATGAAGAGGAAGAAAGTTTACGCCCACAGGTTGAGGGGATTGTCTGCGATCGCCTGGGGCGGATGAGGTATGCGAGAGTCGTAGTGACATCTGCGACTGAAGGCAGTGGTATTGATTCCTTACTTCCGCTTGTCGATGAGGTTGTCCAAGCGCGATCGCGTCGGGTGCCAACCGCTGATCTCAATGCGGCATTCGAAGGTATGGTTGGTCGTCATGCACCGGCGGGTGGGACAAGTGGTTCGCAGCCGAAGTACTTGACACAGGTGGGTGTTGAGCCGCCGCGGTTCGTTGCCTTTGCGGGAGGCCGGGGTGCGGCGCGTGGTGACTATACTCGCTATCTTGAGAACAGGCTGCGCGAATCGTTCAACTTCGCCGGTACGCCGCTAGTGGTCAAACTGCGTCGGACACAGCGCTTAAGGAGACGCACTCGCCATCGCTAGAGATAATCTAAGGCTGTTTATCCGAGCCAGCGTAAACTATATTGAAGACTGGTTATTTTGATTGTGGCTGGTTCCAATCTTTAATGGTTACTCATCATGGGCTTGACTAAACGAGACATTGCCCGCGCTATTCACAAAGCGGATCGGCAGATATCTATTTCGGAAGCGGTCAGCCTACTTGATGTTATTTTCGCCTCCATAAAGGACTGCTTAGCCAATGGTGAGAAGGTGATGATCAGCAAATTCGGGACTTTCCAAGTGCGGGACCGGGCGCCAAGACAGGGTGTCAATCCGGCTACTGGCGGAGGATTAATAATCGAACGGCACCACGCTGTGATATTCCACCCGTCACCGTTAATGCAGGGTTTACTGAACGAAACCGGTGCGTCTCAGGATGGCGATCTTGACCCTGGTTGGGACCGGTGACAAGCTTTCAAAATAGGCCCTGGAAGCCCCTTATTGACAAAGCTTTTGCGGCCACGCGCAAAATTTCGGTCGGGACGTGGCGCAGTTCGGTAGCGCACTAGTCTGGGGGACTAGGGGTCGCTGGTTCGAATCCAGTCGTCCCGACCATTTCTCTCCGGGTTTTAGCAGGGATGTTGAATTGTATGTCCACTCCATTTAGACATGACCCATTATCCTTCCCTTGAACCGATGCAGGAGCGCTGGAGCATCGTTTCTGCCTCGATAAAGGAAGTGTTGGGCTGATGGTTTGGCACAATCCTATTCGAATAGCCTACGACTGGGTTTTGGCTTGGGCGGACAGGCCGGGAGGCCCTTGGGCCTTGGCAGCTATTTCGTTTGCAGAATCGTCATTTTTCCCTGTTCCTCCCGACATTCTGCTGATTCCGCTGTGTTTGTCGGCTCCCACGCGCGCCCTAGCCTACGCAAGTTTATGTACTGCTTCGTCGGTGTTGGGGGGCATGTTCGGCTACGTCATTGGTCTTTTTTTCTTCGAGACCATTGGGCAGCAGATCATCGACTTTTACAGCCTCACAAGGTTTTTCGAGACTGTCGGGGGATGGTATGCGGAGTATACGGCGGCGGCTGTCATCATCGCTGGGTTCACCCCGATTCCGTACAAGGTGTTCACCATTTTGGCTGGTTTCGTCCAAGTAAACTTCCCGCTCTTTGTGGTGGCTTCAATCATCGGTCGTGGAGGCCGATTTTTCCTCGTAGCAGGCCTGTTGAGATCATTCGGTGAACCGATGAAAAACGTCATTGACCGGTACTTCAACTGGCTTACACTGGCTCTCGCTGTGCTCTTTGCTGCCGGATTCATCGTGCTAAACTTCCTTTCCCATTGAGTTTTTTCAGGTCGGGGCGTAGCGCAGTCCGGTAGCGCACCTGCTTCGGGAGCAGGGGGTCGGAGGTTCAAATCCTCTCGCCCCGACTCGTTTTCCCGAGGAGTGCCAATGCGTTCTGAAGACGCGATTGAGCCCGCAGGGGTCGCGCCTGAACATGATGTTCGTGACCGATTACGTAACGCTATTCGGGATATCCCGGACTTCCCCAAAGAGGGCATTCTCTTCCGGGACATCACCACGCTCCTGCTTGATCCAGAAGCCCATAGTCTTGCTGTTAAGGCGCTAGCCGAGCCGTTTCGAAATGATCTGCCGGATCAGATCATGGGTATTGAGTCACGTGGTTTTATTTTTGGTAGCACCCTTGCACTTGAGCTCGGTGTGGGGTTCATCCTCGCGCGCAAGCCCGGCAAATTGCCCGGTCCTACACTCTCTGTTTCCTATGATCTTGAGTATGGGTCTGACTCCCTTGAAGTCCACAAGGATGCCATCCAGCCGGGGTCGAAGGTTCTAGTTGTTGACGATCTGCTCGCGACAGGAGGAACTGCAAAAGGAGCCTGCGAGCTTGTAGAACTCTTAGGGGGTCATGTCGCTGGCGCCGTATTCCTGATCGAGTTAACAGGCCTAAATGGCAGGGAGCTTCTCGGTGACCGTTCGGTTTACAGTATTTTGCCCTACTGACGCGTGGGTCGTCTCCAGTCATGAGCAGTGATTCCGTGATGGCCGTTGACGCCAGAGAGACCTTGCGAACCATCGTGGCGGCAGCCCTTGAGGCGGTCGATCCTGAAGTGGCAGTCCATCACCATCTTGCGTTAGGTGATGGAAACATTAGGGTGGGCGACGCTGTTTTCCCTCTTGATGATCGTGATCGGGTTTTAGTGATTGGCGCGGGAAAGGCTGGAGTGCCGATGTCTCGTGCCGTGGAGGCGACCCTACGTGGCTTAGCCTACGATGGTCACGTCATCGTGCCGCATGGGCAGGCCTCTGTCCTTGAAAGAATCCAGATTCACGAAGCGGGCCACCCAGTTCCCGACGAGGCTGGCGTTCAGGCGGGGCGCGCTGTTCTCGCATCCCTTGCGGACGCTGATGAGAAGACTCTCGTCATATGCTTGATATCAGGGGGTGGTTCGGCATTGCTGGTATGCCCTGTTGAAGGTGTCACTCTTGAGGACTTACAGGCCACTAACCAGGCGCTACTCGCCTGTGGTGCGACGATCGTTGAGATCAATACACTGCGGAAACATCTATCGGCGGTGAAGGGCGGTCAGCTAGCGCGTGCCGCTGTACCAGCACGTATGCTGACTCTTGTTTTGTCTGATGTTGTAGGTGATCCCCTTGATGCTATCGCCTCTGGGCCGACTGTTCCTGATACGACGACCTACGAAGATTGCGTCGCGATTGTTGATCGTTATGGGCTCGAAAATCTTCTGCCACCTATGGTGATTAGGCGCCTACTTGATGGTGCTAGTGGTGGTCTAATGGAGACGCCAAAGCTCGGTGACCCGATTTTTGAAAAGGTGACGAATATATTGGTGGCCAATAACGACAGTGCGGTGCGAGCAGCGGCACACAAGGCTGACGAACTTGGCTACAAGAGTCTCGTGCTGTCAACGCTGATTGAAGGCGAGACTCGTGAGGTTGCTAAGGTACACGCCGCAATCGCCCGAGAGATTCAGGCTTCTGGGCGCCCTTGTGAGCCGCCATGCTGCTTAATCTCTGGAGGAGAGACGACTGTGACCCTGCGTGGCAACGGCAGGGGAGGACGAAACCAGGAGTTTGTACTGGCAGCTGCACTCGACATCGACGGTGTTGATGGAATCACTGTCTGCTCAGTTGGGACCGATGGAATTGATGGTACAACTGACGCTGCTGGGGCTATTGCCGACGGCCAAACGGGTGCGAGATCAATTGCAGCCGGGCTCGACCCTCATGCTAGCCTTGCCGAAAATGACTCAAACGCGATTTTCACAGCACTTGGTGATCTCGTTGTTACCGGACCCACGGACACCAACGTTATGGATTTGCGGCTCGTTTTAATTGACTGACTAGCGATCGGCAGCGCTTGGCCTGGGCAGCTGTGCTTTGTCCAACTGTTTACTTCTCAGCGGCAGAAGGTTTGATCGGCGTCCATTGAAACTGAACGCTACCACTGAATCTTTCGCTTTGAGGTGAGTAGCCAAAGGCTGCTGCCAGTTTCAAATTGTTGCTCGTTACACCAAATTTAGTATCGACGTTTTTGGTGACGCCATCCTCCATGATGAAGTCACCGCCGACCCAAATCCTGTCGGTGAGATAGGAAACCATCTCGGCCTCCATCAGGCGTTCCCTATCGAGTTCGACCTGGCCGAACCTTACTCCGTAGCCTTCGACGAGCCAGGCGAGCGGGTCATCGTCTGGGTATAGTGGACTTCGAATATTAATTCCGTCTTCACCGAAGACATCCTCGTTGGGTACGAAGTCGAGGCTGTCGAATCCGGTGTAAGTATCCCCGCCATCGCGCATATTGCGCCCGTAGATGACCTGCTGTGATGCTGGGTTGCCATTGGAACCGCTGTTGGTTTCGTAACGTAATATGCCGCGCAGCATGTTTGCCATTTTGTCACCGGT
>JAYYTT010000214.1:0-2899 GCA_036344375.1 Acidobacteriota bacterium
CGTAAGGGGGCGACAGGCTTCGACGGGAGCTCTGACGCCTGAGGCTGCATGCCGAGCGTATCCTGCGTGCTCGTTAATCTGGTGGGTAATTCAAAACAACTGCCAACGAACCGGTAGCTCTGGCCGCTTAACCCCGGCCAGCGTTCGCCAGGCTTTCGCCTATAGGGGCCAGGACGAACGTCGCTATATAGGCTGTGCTGCGCGTCACGCCTGACGGCGTCGTAGCGAGATTTTAGTCAGACTAGCGGAAAGCTGAGCTGGCCCACCCGGCTTGCTACCCGCGAAACTAAAGCGGTGGGCTAAGCATGTAGAAGCTTTACGCCGATAGTTTTCGGACGCGGGTTCGATTCCCGCCGCCTCCACTTTGCAGGCTCGTCCGCCGTTAGGCGGGGACGATCGTGTCGATCACGTTCAAGAGCTCGATTCCCGACCTGCCCTTCTTTACTGGGCATCGGCGAGGCAGTCAGGGCCGCTGCCTGCAGCAAAGAGCGACGATTCAGACGCATGTTTCCTACGCGCCCGAGTCTAAGCTGCGTTCCTCTCTCCATCCGCGGAAGCATATGCGGTACACGTATCCATTGCAGCCAAGTAACCGCACTGTGAGTTCTTGACTTCAAATTTTGATAAGTCAAAATATAAGAACGGAATGAATCAAAAAAATCCATTCCGGCAATCATGAAAGAGAAACGTAATGAGCAATCAATTCCCTGCTAGACGGCTGTCCTGTAAGGATCATGGACGAAAATATCCGTTTGGCAGGCCAAGCTGCATAACAGCAGTGGCAATGAGCTCGCTTCTTGCAATACTAGGTTTCGTCGTTCTCCCGTTTGACGCTTTAGCCCAAGAAACTGGCTCTCCACCGATGGTGACCGACCGCCCTGACGCTACCGAAAGCGCCGTTACTGTCGCTGTTGGGGTTTTCCAGCTTGAGTCCGGATACACATTTGACAAAGTCGACGATGTCAGAATCCATAGCCTGGGCGAGATCCTTCTCCGTGTCGGGGTAGCGGACATTTTAGAACTGCGCTTTGGAATAAACTCGTACCAGTGGGCACGCGGCCAGACTGGGACTAGCCATGGCTTGCAAGATTCAACCGTCGGCCTGAAGCTGCGACTCCTAAACAATGAGGGTAAAAAGGGATTGGGGAATCCCCAGATCGCCGTGCTGGCATCTACCTCAGTACCAACTGGTTCGTCTCTAATGAGTCAAAATAAGATTGAACCCGAGATACGCCTCTCGGTCAGTTGGGATCTAAGCGAACGACTGGCTCTCGGAACAAACTTCTCATACTCGTACACAAACGAGGTGGCAGTTGATACACGATCCCATGAGGCCGGGGCTACGCTGAGTCTCGGTATCGCCTTGACGGACCGATGGGGCACTTATGCCGAATACTTTGGCGCCTACACGATGGTCAGGGACGGCCCTAGGGAAGACTACGTTAACGGAGGTGTCACGTTCCTGGTTGAAAGCGATTTCCAACTTGACGCCCGAATCGGCTATGGCCTCAATGGCCTTGAGGATGACTTTTTCGTCGGTTTTGGAAGCGCTGTCCGATGGTAGAAGACTCAACGGATCTTTGGTTGCGCATCTTCGATGCGTCAGGCATCTTGCCCAAATGAAAGAAAATGCAGTAGCACGCATCGGTATCTTGACCGTCTCAGACCGGGCCAGTCGCGGCGAGTACGAGGATCGGGGCGGCCCGGCAGTACACGACTACCTCGACGAGGTTCTTACCAGCCCGTGGGAGGCCGACAGCCGCATCGTTCCGGATGAACACGACCCAATCAAACAAGCCTTGATCGAGATGGCAGACGCTGGTTGCTGCCTCGTGGTAACCACCGGAGGCACTGGGCCCGCACCGCGCGATATCACCCCAGAGGTCACCGAGACCGTTTGCGAGAAGTTGTTGCCTGGTTTCGGCGAGCAAATGCGCACCGTTTCACTACGCTACGTTCCCACTGCGATCCTGTCGCGACAACTGGCAGGAATTCGCAACAGCACCTTGTTCATCAACCTCCCCGGCAGTCCCAAGGCGATCGCCGAGTGCCTCGACGCAGTGTTCGCCGCGATCCCTTACTGTGTTGATCTTATCGGCGGTCCGTGTTTGGAGACCGACCCGAAGCGCGTGACCTCGTACCGCCCCCACGCCTAAAGGAGGGAGGCACCATCCTCGCGTTCGTTCGAAACACTGATCTACAACTGATGGTTCTTGATCGGCAACTTGCGGATTCGTTTACCAGTCAGCGCAAAGATCGCGTTGGTAACCGCTGGAATCGTCGGCGGCAAAGCTGGCTCACCAGCACCTCCTGGTTCCTCGTCACTATCGACCAAGTGGATGTCGACCTCTGGCATTTCATCAATGCGCAACAACTGGTAGTTGTGAAAGTTGCTTTCCACTACCCCTCCGTTAGCGAGCGTGATCTCACCGTAGAGTGCCGCTGCAAGACCATTGACAATGCAGCCAACAGTTTGTGCTTCAACAGCCAACGGGTTGATAACGAACCCGTAGTCTGCCACGCAGGTAACTTTGTGCACACGCAGCGCACCCTGTTCTACCGACACCTCGGCAACCTGGGCAACGTAGCCGCCCTTGTCGATCACCAGCCCGATACCGCGTCCCCGGTTTACGGGTGGCGGTGTGCTCCAGTCCGCCTTCTCTGCAGCGACTTCAAGCACTCGGCGGATACGGGGCGCATTACCGAGCATCGACAATCGGAACTCAAGCGGGTCGCGCTTCGCCGCATAGGCCAACTCGTCGATGATGCTCTCAGTAATCCAACAGTTCTGCGATGGTCCCACCGATCGCCAGTAGCCGGTTGGGGTACGAACCTGTGGTTTCGGCCTGCCGTAGTCAATCAGCAAGTTGGAAACCTCATAGGGCATCGACACGAGTCC
>JAYYTT010000215.1:0-3386 GCA_036344375.1 Acidobacteriota bacterium
AATGACATCGTCGATCAGGGACGACAACACAGCGAGCAACGTGCCGACGCTGCCGCCGATGCTCGTGCGATGGTCGATCGGGCACTCGCGGATTTGCGCGATCGACTGGTCGACAAGGCATTGTCTCCAATGCTTGTAGCGATGCAACGGAAATATCAGGAAACCACTCGGATTGCACTTGAGCGCCTGTTTCGCAAGGACCTTTCAACGTTGAGTGAGGATGACCGCGAGGCAGTAGCTCGCTGGGCGCGTGTGCTGGCACGACGACTTGCCCACGTACCGCTTGTGGGTATGCGTTCCATTGTGCGTGACAAAGGACTAGATGTTGCCACGACATTTTTTGCTGATGTTGACAAGTTCTTGGGTGCTGAGTTCCAACAGAGACTGTCGGAAGAAGACAGCCCCCAATTGGCATCTGGGGAAGGTGACACTGAGCTCGACGCCAAACCAATAACACTATGAAGATCCATATCGGCTCACGCGGGTCTGCCCTCGCACTTGCTCAGACGAACAAAGTAGCCCAGGCGCTCTCTGACCTTGGCCACGAGACGGAACTCGTTATCATCCAAACGGCCGGCGATCTACATCAGGATAGGTGTTTCGCAGAGATTGGTCCTCCGGGAGTTTTTGTTCGCGAAATTGAAACGGCCCTTCTCGAGGAAGAGATCGATTTGGCCGTTCACAGTTACAAGGATCTTCCTTCTCAGGGCCCAGAAGGACTGGTGGTTGCAGCCATCCCTGAGAGACTTACCCCGGAGGATTGCTTGATTATGCGTGGCGATGGGCAGCCAGGCCCCAGTCCTTCTGGGTTGGAACTCGAATTCGACCTGGCGTTGAAGAACAATGCTGTCGTTGGAACTTCGTCCGAACGTCGGCGGGCCTTGTTACGGTCGTTTCGCCCGGATTTGCAGGTCGTGCCCATCCGCGGCAACGTTCCCACCCGCTTGGCTAAACTCCACGAGGGACAATATGACGCAATCGTCCTGGCCGCCGCAGGGCTGATTCGACTCGGGCATCAGCAAGATGCTCCCGCCCTGAACTTGGACAGCTTCGTAAACCTTCGCCTCGACCCCTCTGTTTTCGTGCCTGCACCTGCCCAAGGCGCCCTCGCTCTCCAGTGCCGTGAGGGAGATCGGGTGATCGACGCGGTATTCCCGTTGCATGACATCAGCACTTCGGGCCCAGTACGGGCGGAGCGCGAGCTCCTGCGACTAGTTGACGGAGGTTGCAACTTGCCGTTCGGCGCCTGGTGTCATCGGTTAGATGGTGGGGACTTGGAGCTGATGTCGGTGCTTGAATCCGATGGTGGACTTATTCGGAAAAGTGGTCGGTCAAAGAATCCTGAAGAGCTGGCTTCTATCCTCTGGGGACAGCTCTCTCACGCTTTGCCTGAGACGCCTACTGATGACACCAGTTTGGAGGCATGAGCGTGGGCGATGTCAATGGGCTTACCGTGCTACTAACCCGGGCTCGTGAAGATGCCGAAGCGTGGGCTGTCGACCTCACCGAACGAGGCGCCCGCGCCGTGATTTTTCCGTGTATAGAAGGCCAGGAGATTCGAGATGAAGCAACCGCCTATAAACTTGTAACTGCCCTCGGCGACGCTGATTGGCTGGTTGTATCTTCAGTACGAGGGGTCCGTGGAGTTGCCGCGCTGGCTGGGTTACGGGCAGTGGCAGAAGTTTCAATCGCAGCAGTCGGAAAAACAACTGCGGCAGCTGCCAAACAGGAGCTTGGCCACGTTGACCTCATCGGAGAGGGTGGCACGATCCGAACCCTCGCCAAGACGCTCGCAGAATGTTTGACGGACGATGACCGTCGGTTGATTCGGGTGGTCTCCGCTGGGGCGGAAAAGCCGAACCCTGACCTTGAAGAAGTGCTTCAGCCTCTGGGAATAGGCGTGTCACACATAGCTGTTTACCGAACGCTTGTCGCACAGGCTGAGGACCCACGTGGGGACATCACCGACATGGACGTTGACACCATATTTTTGGCGAGTCCTTCGGCAGTAGAGGGTTTGTTAGCAAGGACACATGTTCCTAAGAAAGTTCAAATCATTACCATCGGACCATCGACGACACGCGCCGCGCATGAAGCCGGTTTGCATGTCGACGGCGAAGCAGCCGGGCGTGACCTCGAAGGCATGATTGAGGCAATTCCATGACGATTGATTCCAGCGAAGTCTCCGGACAACTTACCAAGCGCCCTAGACGACTCCGCACAACGGAACGACTACGAGCTTTGGTGCGTGAGAGTCGTGTTTCCGCTGAGCAGTTAGTTATGCCACATTTTGTTCTTCCCACGGATCGCGCTGAGGACCCCGTTGAGTCGATGCCCGGGATTTCAAGATATGGAGTCAAGAATCTCGCAGAACGCGTGCTGGCTGATGCCGACCTCGGTATTCGAGCCGTGCTTCTGTTTGGCACACCGGAGGATGGGAAGAAAGATGAACGAGGTACGCCAGCAAGCTCTCCAAGTAGTGCGGTAGCACGAGCGGTCGAGACTCTTAAACAAAGGGCGGGGGACGAGATCGTGGTGATCACGGACGTGTGCCTATGTGCCTACACGTCGCATGGGCATTGTGGTGTATTGCGCGATGGCAAAGTAATCAACGATGAGACTCTCCCATTGCTGAAGGACATTGCTCTGGCGCACGCTGGAGCAGGGGCCGACTTGGTCGCTCCGTCCGACATGATGGACGGGCGAGTAGCGGCTATACGAAGAGGGCTCGATGAAGCCGACTATGGAGATGTCGGAATCCTGTCTTACGCGGCGAAGTACGCCTCGGCATACTACGGCCCTTTTCGAGATGCTGCAGAGTCGACCCCAGCTACTGGAGACCGTAAGGCGTACCAGATGGACCCGGCCAATGTTCGTGAGGCAATCCGTGAGGCTTATCTGGACGAACAAGAAGGGGCCGACATGCTGATGGTGAAACCGGCTCTTGCATACCTCGATGTGGTCCGTGCTGTACGCGAAGAAACCAGATTGCCCTTGGCTACTTACAACGTTTCGGGCGAATACTCTGCGGTGAAGGCAGCAGCAGCCCGCGGTTGGTTGGATGAGGCAGCCGTAGTCCGCGAAAACCTGGTTGCCATGACTAGAGCTGGGGCAGACTTAATCATCACTTACCATTCGCGTGAAGCGTTAGAGCGTGGGTGGTTATGACAGAAAGATCCGCACAGCCACGAATAACGTCAGGAGCTTGGTTCAAGCGTGCGAAAGAGTGTCTCCCCGGCGGGGTTAACTCCCCGGTGCGAGCTTTCAATGCCGTCGGTGGTGAGCCCATCGTAATCCGGTCCGGTCGAGGTGCACTTATCGAGGATGTGGACGGCCGAACCTACATCGATTTCGTATGTTCTTGGGGCCCTCTGATCCTCGGTCAT
>JAYYTT010000216.1:0-5290 GCA_036344375.1 Acidobacteriota bacterium
CCAAAGGGCTGGTTCGGTCCACTCGGCCAGTAACCATTGATGTCATAGTCTGCGTAACGATGCTTGACCGAGCGGGCAACGAAAGCAGCGTCAACAGCGATGTCGCCAGCAAACTGCTTGCGCACCCCGATGATCGCCTCATCGGTATAAGGCTGATGCAGGTCAGCAGCGATCCGGGACTCTTCAAGCTGTCGTGTCCCCTCTGCCCGGAAGCGTTCGGTCTCGAAAACGCCGTCTAGGTTGTTGTCATACTGACGGAGTCTCGAAACGTTACCGCCAACCGATACGTTGGTCGAGTAGTCGCGACCGTTCATCTGCTCATGGACCCTGTTGAGGCTTCCACGAATAATAGTCGTGCCATCGTCGGTGAGCGAGTAAGCGAAGCCAAGCCGCGGTCCGATCGCCACGTCATTCATCCTGTCAAAGTCGAAGATGTTGTCGTGGCGGTTAACGAAGTCAGCACGGACACCGATATTGAGCGTGAGGTTCGGGGTCGGGTTCCAACTGTCCTGCAGATAGACCCCAATGTCGCGGTCGACGTTGTTTACCCGTTCAAGAACCGTCGGAGCGTAGGTCTCACGGAAGAACGGAATCGTACCCGCAGATGGGTTGTCTTTATCTATCCAGACACGGTGCTCCGTTGTGAAGCCACCGTTCATGTAATTGAGCGTGTCGTGCCTGGTTCCGCGGGCGAAGAACAACCCGGTTTTGAACTCATGCGACCCACCCATGTCATCGACGAAGTAGTTAACGTCCGCCTTAGCCTGGTAAAAGGTGGAAGGGCCAACGGTGGCTGTCGTGCGGTTGCCAGCCAGCACCAGGACACCGGTACCCGTAATCAGCCCACTCGATATATATGTGTCTTCGTGGACGCTGATCTGCGGACCGGTGAGTCCATAACCAGACAAAGCTTCAAGCGAGGAGTACGACGAGGTCCTGTTGTTGTAGGAGAGCACGATCTCAGAGCTGAGATTGCCACTGTAGATCGAGGTTAGCTTCGCACCGAATAGGCTGCCACCAGTGTTGCGGTAGTTGAACCGCTCTGCGTGGTGCTCGCGATCTCCCGAGGCATCGAGAAGATCGTACTGGTAATAAGCGTTGAGCATATGGGTATCACTCAGCGCCGCAGTAATTTTTGCGTACGGGAAGAAGCCATCGTAGACGTTATTAAAGGGCTCAAAGTTCGGGTTGTATTGCTTGAGAAACTCAACGTCTCGCTCGGTGCGCCCAATTCCAGCCTCGTTGGATGCCCACCTGCCCGAGGTAAAGAACCAAACCTTGTCCCTCTTGATCGGTCCGCCAAGCGAGAAGTCGATTTGGTTGTTCTTGTGCACAGTCGGCGACGCTTGACCCCCAGCCGGGGTGTTGTCACCGTTCCAACTCATCGGTTGGAGGTTGTTGGCAAGAGAGCCGTGGAAATCGTTACCACCGCTCTTGGTAACAATATTGATCTGCAAACCGGTACCCATCGGGGACGAAGCATCGACACCGCCGCTACGTACCTCGATATCAGCGATCATGTCGGTGCTCATCTGCAGGTAAGTAGGCTGGGAATCACGATACCCAACGGCACTCTGTCCCTCCACCTGGATGACGTGGGCAAAGTGCTCTGTGGCGTGGCCAAAATAGACCATACGACCACTGCCATCATCAAACGGGCGAGCGTTAACGCCTGGGGTCATCTCAAGGAAATCTGTCCAGTTCTTGCGACCCTGAACCGGCACAGCTCGCTGGAATTCACCGTCGATGTTGAACACCTGTCCGGGGTTGGCAATATCGATCATCGGAGTATCACCGGATACCGTAACGGTTTCCTCGATTCCACCGAGTTCTAGGCTGACATCAATACGAAAGGTGTTACCAGCACGGGCAGCAATTCCTTCACGAACGATCGTCTTGAAGCCCGCTAATGAGTACGTAATCGTGTACTCGCCTGGCGGTAAGTTCACCAAACGATAACGGCCTGTCACGTCACTGTAGGCAACGCGGCTACCCAGCATGCCTGCACTCTCTGCAGTAACCGTAACTCCAGGAATTGGTACCCCGTCTGGGTCAGAGGCGTACCCAATGATGGTTCCGCCGCTTTCCTGCGCGGACGCGAGACTGACAAAGAAGAATGAAACAAAGACGACAGCAAGAACGGAACGCAGAAAACTGCGAGGCATTACTTCCTCCAGTCGATATGTAAAGCCCCAAGGGCCATAAAATCTCTCACCACATTTATCACCAAACTAGCTTGTTTGGGACAAAAGCACACGAAACACAATCAAGTCAAGTGTAAGTATCCGACCTGCCCTTATCGTTTATGAACTACCCCAATAATATCTAATATCAAGACAATTACGCTCTTGTGGCACCTTCAGCAATCAACGCCGCGCTCGGCAGCGTCTCGATGTTCCAGCAGAGATCCAGAAGCTGTCGCACCTGGGGCGTCGGCAGAACACCGTCAGCAAGGCCTATGAATTTCGCTTCCAGGTCAGCGTCGGTCATCGGATTCTCCACGCTGCCGATTGCATGCTCGATGAACTTCTCCAAACGACGACCATCCTTCAGGGTAATGGTGATCCCTGCCTGGTCCTCGTGGAGTTCAGGATCCACGACTGTAGCAACGCGGTCACGCAACGAGACGGTAACCGGATTGCGGACGGACTCATCGCTAAACTGCTGCACTCCACCCGCCCCATCGATGATCGCAGCGGCTGCTGCATGATAGACACTAAACTTGCCCTCGAGGCCGGTCTGCGGTGTTTTCTTGCCCGTCAACTGCAGCACCAGCGGATGAACCTGGAGTTCGATGCCTTCGATCTGGTCGGCTGTTAGCCCGTGCTCGTTTCGCAATTGAATGCAGCCATCGATTGTTGGGTGGATCACAATTCCGCACGCAAAAGGCTTGTACGCATTGAGCAAAACCTCGTAAGTCTCGCCCAGTCCTTCGGTAATCTCTGAATAGTCCGGGTCCCTGCTAAGCACATTGGCCCATCCGTTACTGGCCTCGAGGACCTCTTCGGAGCTGGTGTAATCGTGCGAGGCCAAAAGAGCTGCGGTAAAACCGCTTTGCGCCGCTCGGCCTGGATGAAAGGGCTTAGTCATTGTGCCAAACATCACCTTCAAGCCTACCGGCTGCGTTGCGGCAAGCCCGAACGCCCACAGCATTTGCTGTTCGGTCAGACCAAGCAGTTTGCCGGTAGCCGCCGCTGCGCCAAACACCCCCGCGGTCCCAGTAATGTGCCAACCCATGTCATAGTGCGTGGGATACACAGCGTTGCCGATTCGACACTCCGCCTCGATGCCGAGCACTAGCGCGTTGAGAAAATCACGGCCGGAGACTGGTTGATACTCGGCTAGAGCCAATATTGCCGATGCGACCGGGCCCGCCGGGTGGATTACCGTTTTTAGGTGCGTGTCATCGAAATCGAAAACGTGTGAGCTGATACCGTTCATCAGCGCTGCATGAAGTACGTCCATACGCTCGCTGCGCCCAAGCACGCTCGCTTGAGCAGGGCCCGAAAACGGGGCGAGTGCTCCCATAGCATTATCGACTGTCTCATGCCCCGACCCACCTACCGCACAGCCGACCCAGTTCAACATGGTACGCGTCGCTTCCTTACGCACGTTTTCAGGCAGGTCCTCTGTACGCGCCGAGACAACGTAGCGGGCGAGGCTCCGGGTCACATCTTTCGCGGGCTGGGCATCACCCTGGAGTGGGACGCCAACGCTCTTGCTATCCGCCTTGGCGCTGGCAACCAAGCTACTAGCTTCGGCGCTTGAGACCAGGCCGGTGAAGGTCAAAGCACGAACGAAACTGCGGCGGTCAAGCTGAAACATATTTGGATCTCCTTGGATAGGGTACTCAGGGCAACGACAGCCAAAAACGAGGGGAAATTGTGCCCCTCGGTCGTTGCGCTCGCAACGAACCTGTCACCATCTCAGACACGTCACTACCGTCTTGCAGGCACAATGGGCAGGACCACATGGGATGGGTGAGCGGCATCATGATAGATCGAATTGTCGGCCACTATCATTCGCCGGTGCTTCCCAAGTGGCTCCCCGGTGTTCGGGTTCACGTCGAATCTAGGAAAGTTGCTGCTCGAGATGTCAATCCTGATGCGGTGTCCCTTCTTGAACACGTTCCCCGTCGGGAATGGCTCGATTACGAACTCGTAGACATCGCCGGGAATCATGAACTCCTGTTCTTCAGGAGAATTCCGATACCGGGCCCGAATGATGCCGTCAGTCAAGTTCATGTCGAAACCGGACGGGAAGTCTTGGCTCGGAGGGTAAACATCGACCAACTTGGCCGTGAAATCCGTATCGACAGCCGTAGATGCTGCGTACAGCGTTACGGTGATCGGGCCCACCACTTCGACATCTGCCTCGAGCGGCTCCGTCTGGAACACCACCACATCGGGCCTGGTCTTGAGTGGCAAATAAGGAGGCTTCGACCCGTAGAACCCATTCTCTGATCCGCCACGGAGGCTCTTAAATTCCCTGGTGCGCTGGTCGTAAGGACCCCTCTTGAGAGCGCCAGAGAATGATCCGCCGATCGTCGGCACCGGATCTTGGGGATCATATCGGTAGGTTGTCGGTGTAACGTCCGAGGCGGGCGCCACCTTCCCCAAGGTTCCGTCATCATGGAAGTAATATTTCACGAACTCCGTGCTCGACAGCGGCCATTCCGTTTCCTCTCGCCAATAACCACCGTGATACAACCTGCCGTTCTCGTCCTTATGACCATCCCCGGTTCCCATCACAAACAGTCTGATAGACGGCCAATCGCCAACACCCGTGGCTACACCTTTCAGGTAGTGGTCGAACCAGCGTAGATGGAATTCGCGGCCAAAATCGAGAATTGCGGCTTCGGATCCGAACTCCACGTCGCCGGAGCTTGAGCGGGTATTGCCACCATGGACCCAGGGGCCCACTAGCAGCTGTATCGGCGACTGCTTGGTCCTCGAGAGGCCAACATAGTTCGCGAACGTACTCCCGGCATAGGTGTCGTACCAGCCGCCAACGTGCAACATCGGAATGTCTGACGTTCCGGCGTAATAATCCTTCCAGTTGACGCCTAAACCCATCCAGTACTCGTCATAATCCCCGTGCGTTAACATTTCCAGGATGTAGTTCTCGAACTCGGGTGCCACCGACAAAGGGCTAAGTCCTTTCCTGAGCGGCATAGCGGCGAACCACTTCTCGATCGGTTCTGCTTCCATCATCGCTCTCACGACCGGGTCATCCGATTCCGAAGCAACTTGACTAAAGGCCCAACCAAGCTGCTGTCCTAACTCGAACG
>JAYYTT010000217.1:0-3361 GCA_036344375.1 Acidobacteriota bacterium
GAGACGGCGAGCACCGGATGGCACATCATCGAAGACTTCCTGGCTCCAGTTGTGCTCGACGAAGAATGGCCCGACAAGGGTTTGGCAGCTGCTTACGCCAAGAAATTTTCGTCCTGGCGCTGGCACCCGATGGCTCGTTGTGCGGTCGAAGAAGCATTGTGGGTGCTTGACGCTCAGCGCCAAGACGTCTCACTACAAAGCTTGTATGCGAACGGCCGTTCGATACGAGACCGGATTCCTGTGGGAATCTCGCTAGGTATTGAGGACGACTTTGAGGTCCTTGCAGAAAAGATTACGACTGGCCTCGAGCAGGGCTATCAGCGGATCAAGCTAAAGATCGAGCCTGGAAGGGACGTCTCGATCGTTGAGCCTGTACGAGATCGATTTGGTGACATCCCGCTGATGGTCGATGCTAACTGCGGATATCGGAACGATCCTGATGCTCTGAGTAGTCTCAAGGCACTCGATGGTTTCAACCTGCTGATGATAGAGCAGCCGCTCGCCCATGATGACATCGACGGGAATGCGCCAATTCAGGCCGAGCTAGAAACTCCGATTTGTCTCGATGAAAGTATTCACTCAACCCACCACGCATCACACGCCATTGAAATCGACGCCTGTCGCCTGGTCAACATCAAAGCTTCACGTATCGGTGGTCGTGCCGCTGCGATTGCTATTCATGACCTTTGCGCGGCGCGCGAGATTCCGGTGTGGTGTGGAGGCATGCTTGAATCAGGCGTTGGCAGGTTGCACAACATCTCGATGGCCTCGCTCCCAAATTTTCAGATGCCAGGGGACCTGTCAGCATCGAAACGATACTGGCAGGAAGACATTATCGATCCCTGGGTTGAGATTGACGGCGAGGGGCTTGTCACGGTGCCGAATACAGTCGGACTTGGCCATGCGGTTCTCGAAGAGCGAATTCGCAAGCACCTAATTCGCTACGAGAAATTCTCGCTGTGAACCCATATGAATAGAAAGTTGTAGCTTGGTTGGCCAACCTGGTACTCGGTTTGCTCATCTTTACGTTGCTACAAGTGTCAAGGCTCCGCGTGGGGCTTATGAGGGAAGGCGAGCAGGATGCGGTGTTTATTTCTCCAGTTAGCTAACTGATTAGAAATCGAGGTATTAGAAAAAAAGCAGCTAACATCGTGACGACAATTCCGATGATGTTCATCACGAAACCGACGCGCACCATCTTCGGGATCGTCAACATTCCAGAACCGAAAACAATTGCATTGGGGGGTGTTGCCACCGGGAGCATGAAAGCCATCTCGGCGGCGATCGCGCCCGACGCCATCAACACGTAGGGGTGGATGCTGAGCCCCATCGCGATAGAGGCATACAATGGCATTATTAGCGTCGCGGTCGCTGTGTTCGACGTCAGCTCAGTCAGAAAGATGATCATCGACGTCGAGACCAGGATGATGCCCCACTCTGGCAACCACTCGAAGCGGGTGACGCCGTTGGCGATCCAAGAGGCCAGGCCACTAGCCTGGAACGCTGCGGCGAGGGACAAACCACCACCAAAGAGAATCAGGATTCCCCAACGAATGTCGCGACCACTTTCCCAGTCGAGGGCGAACTCCAATTTACGCAGGGACAGAGGAACACAGAATGCGGCGATTGCCGCTGTCATGACGATCGTGGCGTCACCGACCATTGGGAAAAAGGTTTGGATACCGGGGATGACAAGGTCGCCGATTTGTTTCTCACTGCGCAATACCAAGGCGATGGCGGTTACCCCGAAGATTGTCGCGGTGGCCTTCTCGCTGCGCGACATCGGGCCGAGAGCCTGTAGTTGTTGGTGCACGAAGTCCCGGCCTAGCGCCACCCTCTTGGGTACGGCGCAGGCCAGGTGGGTGAGGTAGTACCAGGTCACCGGAAGCAAAAGAGCACTGATCGGCAGTCCGACGCCCATCCAGGCGAGGAAGTCGATCTTTCCACCGACGAGCTCCTCGGCCATGCTAGCGAAAACCAGATTCGGCGGCGTGCCAATCAGAGTCGCGACGCCACCGATAGATGCTGAGTAGGCAATACCAAGCATTAGTGCGATGCCGAGCTCGTCGACGCCATGGTCCGAAGAGCCTGGTAGTTCCGTCGAATCGCCAGTCGGTGCGGCGGTGGTGACATCGTGATCGATTTCAGCGTCAACGTGGTTAACTTTTTTGTTGGTTTGTTGCCGGAACTCACTGATGAGTGCCATTCCGATCGGCAACATCATGACTGCTACTGCGGTATTTGGAATCCCCATGGATAACAACGCGGTTGCCAGCATTACGCCGAGAACGAGGCGACGTGGCTCGGTGCCCACGGCGGCGACTATCTTTAACGCCAGGCGGCGATGCAGGCCCGATCTCTCCATGGTCTTTGCGATGAAGAAGCCCCCCATGAACAGAAAAATCAAGTGGTTGGCGTAGGGTGCAGCGGCTTCTTGGTATGACAGAACACCAGTAATTGGGAAGGCAACCAAAGGCAGCAAAGAGGTTACTGGTATTGGCACAGCCTCAGTCATCCACCAGATCGCCATCCAGGTGGCTATCCCGGCTGTTGCTTGCGCTGCGGGCTCAAGTCCAGGTAGAGGAATCAGTGTTATTAGGACTGCGCTGGCTGGGCCGGCAACCAGACGTAACATCCCATTAGATGATGTTGGAGCGATACTCATGCCAACAGGGTATCCTGACACGATGTCCAATGCTGCAGCGGGAATCTTTCGCGCCTATGACATCCGGGGAGTGGTTGGCGAGGACCTGACATCTGACGTCGCCGTCCTTGTTGGCAAAGCGTTTGGGACAACAGTTCTCTGGGGTGGGGGCAACCGCGTCCTGATCGGTAGGGATGGTCGTCTTTCGAGCCCAGAATTGTCCTCCGCTCTTTGCGATGGCATTCGTTCGACCGGATGCAACGTGGTTGACGTCGGATTGGGACCAACTCCGAACCTCTACTTCGGACTCCACCATCTTCGCGCCAACGGAGGCATCCAGGTAACCGGGAGTCACAATCCACCTGAGTACAACGGTTTTAAAACTTGTATAGGCACGGACACTATCTTCGGCGATGCAATCCAGGATTTGCGGAAGCTTATCGAAGATGACGACTTCGAAAGCGGGGAGGGGAGTTACGAAACCTGTGACTTAGTTCCTGCATATAAGGCCGCACTTTATGCTCGCATCAATTTGCAGCGGCCACTTCGCATCGCGGTCGATTCGGGTAATGGAGTGGCTGGCCCCATCGCCCCTGAGATCTTTCGCCATCTCGGTTGCGAGGTCATCGAGATGTACTCTGAGGTCGATGGCAACTTCCCTAACCACCACCCTGATCCCACCGTTGAAGACGCGGTAGTCGACCTGCAGGCTAAGGT
>JAYYTT010000218.1:0-3979 GCA_036344375.1 Acidobacteriota bacterium
GGTGATCCAAGGCTTGGCCGGCTCTCCCTTAAGATAGTGGCCAAACCAATCGAGGATGCGGTGATGGTAGTCAACCTGGTTCTTCTCTTGCCGGTTGCTATGGTTCTCGTTGGCGTACACCAACATGACGAACATTTTTCCGGCCCGACGAGCGTAGTTGTACATCTCCACACCCTGATGCCAGTCGACTGTGCCGTCATTGTCGCCGAAGGCCATGAGCATTGGGGTCTCAAGCTGCATGATTCCCATCACCGGAGACTCGCGAACGTAGGCCTCCATGTCTTCCCAGTAAGGAACGTCCATTCGTGCCTGTCCCGTTTCAAAATGGCCACTTTCTGGCAGGCCTTGGTTCCAATGAATGGTTCCGAACATAGAGAAAAAATTGGTTAAAGCGGCGCCTGACACCGAAGCAGCGAAGATGTCTGTCTGGGTGGGAACGTATGCTGCTTCATAGCCACCCCACGAATGCCCGACGAGACCGACACGATCGCTATTTACCATGCCTGTATCGACGACGGTCTGAACAGCGGGCCGGATACACTCGACCGCTGATGACCCTGGCCGACGACCCTGGAAGAAGATGTCGGGCTGCAGAACGAAGTAGCCGAGGCTAGTCCACACGGATGGGTTGTAAGGACTGCGCTCGCTTGGCACGGAGTAACTGTGCACCGATTGCGACAACCGCTCATAAACGTAGGTGATCATCGGGTACTTGTGCCCCGGCACGTAGCTCGCGGGATAGAAAAGAGCACCCTGAACTCGTTTGCCGAACTCACATGAATAGTCGATGAGCTCCGAATATCCCCAGGCGAAACCATCTTGATATGGGTTTGTTTTGGTGACCTGTACTGCTTGCGAGAGATCGGGGCCAACAAAGTAGTCGGGGGAATCATCGAAGTTCTGGATTACGTAGCCGAACTGGTCGACGGCGGTAGCTTTAATTAACCGTCCGACACTGGCATCGAGCCAGACAAGACGGGTTAATTCATGATTCGCTCCTTTAGCGCCAAGGCGAGCGTAGCCTGACATCTTGGTCCACTGACCGAACATGCTCAGATACAGAGGCGCATCCAGGTTGATTGCCGATTGCTCGGGGTCGAGACGAGTGTAGCGATAGCGAATTTCGTCGTCGGCACCATTGGTGAGACGGGTGCTGCCATCGCCGTCGGGGTTGACCGACCAGATGTCATAACGGTCGTATAGCAGCACGGCTTCGTCGTTCTCGGCCCAGCCGGCGAGGCCCCAGGAAGGCTTCTGCTCGACCGGATAATCGTAGTCGTGGTTTACGAAATTGGCCGGCAGGCTCGATGTCAGGTCTACGTGTTCGCCAGTCGCGATCTCATAGGCGGTATGGTTATCGTCTTTAAAGTAGAGAAGGTGCTCACCGGTGGCACTACCGCCAGAGAAATAACGCACCCGATCGACAACACGGGTGCGCTCGCCAGTCGCAACGTCAATCAGGTCGACGTCAAACCAGCGACGCCCGAACATGCTGTCGAAGATGTATGGCTTGCGATCTGTTTCGGTAGCGTGGCTTTGACCGTTTAACAGCACGACGGTCTCGTCGAGGTCAGTTCCCAGCTGCACGAAGCGATCATCGTCGATGTGCCAGACTGACATATAACTCTTGGCGCGATCGCGTTGTTCTTGCAACTTCTGCATAGGGATAATGCGCTCGTCGAGGGCGTGCCAAACATCGACGTCTGCGGGCTCGGGTTCTTCCTCGCCACTTTCGCGTGGAACGGAGGCTTGTTCTTCTTCCCCGCTATCCGACCCCCCTCTTTCAGTATTAGCGATTTCTTCTTCTGCGTTAGCTGACTTTTCAGTCCATTCCCGTACGCCAAAGAAGATCGAACTTCCGTCTTTAGACCAGCTTGGCGATCGGTGTTCAACGACCCGCATGCCGGAGGCGAAACCATTGTGGGAACGGTGGTCGAACTGAAACGTTGTCGATGTGCCGGAGGCAAGATCACGCCACGCGAGCACGACATGGGTCGGTTCTTGATGAGACTGGCTCTCCGTAGAGCGAAGTACAGCGAGATCATCTTCGTCTTCGCGCCACGTGAGTTTTGTGAAGGTCGCGTCGCCTGAGTCGAGGACGAGTAGTGAACTGCTAATTGCATCATAAAGTTGAATCCCGTTCCCGGCGCCGCTCTCAGTTGAAACCGTCATCGCTAACCGAGGGGCGTTATCCTGCCAAGAGAACTCGGAGACATTTCCGAAGTTGATGCTGCTGCCTGACTCGAGGGCGCGGATTATAAGGTCTGACGCTTCGGCCCCCGTCGCTGGGTAGCCGCGAATAGCTAGATATTCACCGGAGTCATCGAAGAGAAATGAAGCTACAGTATCAAGAATCTCTTCCTCGCCACTCACCAAGTTCAGCAACCCCATGCGGTTACGGACCGGCCGATCCTCTTCCCGCATACGTTCCTGCTCAGCCTCTGTGTAGCCAATCCGGTAGGCGAGCCAACGTGCGTTGCTCGCGAATTGCGGAGAGCTTCCGCTCTCGACGACCTTGGGGTCACTAGTTGGCTCGGACTCCAGGTTGGTTGTGCTGGTGGCGAAGATGCGCAGCTCGGATGTGCTATCGACACGGCGAATACTGACCGCTAGGTGGGCACCGTTGGGGGACAGTACGCCGCCACCTAGTGTTTCCCACTGGCCATAGTCTTGTGGAGTGACGGGAGTTCTTTCTTGGACGGTGACTTCTGCCCCTACGGAACCAACCAGTAATACAACAAGAATCCAAAGTGCGATCAGTGAAGTCTTTTTCATCATGCCCCCATTTTCTCAGATGACTTGCTGACAGAAGAATATCGCGGGCAAGGCGCGCGTTCCCGGGAATTGCCGATTCGACACTTGTTTGCCTCGCGGCTATTTAAGTGAGCAGCCTTTACCCATACTGCTCCACCCTGGCTGTCAATGATGTTCTCGCGGGTTACCTTCTGGGGCCGTTCAAGATTGAGAGGCATTAATAACCTGGACACGTTCGGTGCCTCGTTGCAACCTCTTTATAATGGTTGTTCCTTGATTGTCCTTTCCATGAACTAGGTGCCCCAATGTTCCGAATCGCGCATTTCCTGTTTTTGGCCACATGCCTTGCCGTGGTTGCTTGTGGTGGTCCATCCACTGATGGCGATGGAGGGCAACCGGTGCGTTTTCTGAGCATGGGGACTGCACCTCCAGGGGGTGCTTTCTTTGTTGTCGGTGGTGCCATGGCGGAAGTTTTCAACGAGAACACTAGTGGCTTCAGCATGACCGCCGAAGCGACGAGTGGCTCGCAGGAGAACATCCGGCGGCTTACCAGCGGCGAACTAGACTTCGCCCTTTCGAATTCAGCGATCACCTATTTTGCAGTACGCGGAACTGAGGGCTGGACGCAGGCTTACCCCATGAGAGCTGTGATGACGTTGGCTCCCAACGTAGCGATGTTCGTCGCTGCGGCGGAATCTTCCGTCGAAAGCATCCCTGATCTAGCCGACAGTCGCGTTAGCGTCGGGCCGGCAGGAGCGGGATTCGAGTACTTTATTCGCCCACTGTTAGCTGCGCACGGGGTGACCTACGATGATTTCTCGCCGGTTAACGCAACCCAAGCAGGGGCAGTGGACTTGCTCACCGATGGGTCGGTGGTGGCGGCTTTCCTCGGTGGTGCGGTGCCGACTGCGTCAATCACACAGGCGGCGGCAGTGCAGGACATTCGCCTGGTTCCTTACGACGCCGAAGCAATGCAGCAACTCGTCACAGAATACGTTTTTTTTAATCCAGCGACGATTCCAGCTGCTACCTACCGTGGAATAGACACCGAGTATAAAGGTCTCGATGTTGGGTCAATGCACTTTATAACTAGTGTCGACATGGACGAAGAGATTGTCTACGAGGCCACTAAAGCGCTGTATGAGAACCGAGAGGCAGTAGTCGCGCGGCATGCTGCTGGCCGCGCCATCAACGCGAACAATGTGGTCCGTGACACTGGCACCGA
>JAYYTT010000219.1:0-3023 GCA_036344375.1 Acidobacteriota bacterium
TTCCCCTCGATTTTCTCGAGCCACGGCTGACGTTCAAAGTAGCTCTTCGTTTCCTCAACCAGCTGAGGCGCCAACATGATCAATGCGATTAGGTTCGGAACAATAACGATTGCCAAGAAGATGTCGCCGAAATTCCAGATCACGGTCAGCGGCAATACGGCGCCAACGAAGTGCATTCCGACAAAAGCAATTTTGTAGGGCAACACAGCTTTCGCTCCAAACAGGTAATTGGCACAGCGATCTCCATAGTAGCTCCAGGAAATCGCGGTCGATATAGCAAACAGCAGAATGCAGACAACTACGATCATATGCCCCCAATTACCGAGCCCCGACAGGCCTCTCCGATAGGCTTCCACGGTAAGCGGAGCACCACTTTCAACCGCCTGGCTATAAAGTGACGTGTACGTCTGGCTGTTCTCCCCAACGGCGTTGCCAGCGTTGGGAAAGATTGTACCGGTGAATGGTTGCGTCATCTCCTGATCAACATAGAGCTCGTCGAGAGCGACATCGTGCCAGCCGATACGAGGAGCTTCGGATGTCTCTAGGACATGCTGGCCGTTTTCAATGCGAATCTCAGCCGGAGGGTCGACGCTACTGTGGCTACCATTGCTATCTACGGTGACCCAAACCAAATCGCCGCCACCGAGAGTAATCGGAGTATTCACTCTGTCGTTCCAGACACCCGTCGTTAAAAGCACAAGCCCAGTCATCGAGCAAATCACGATCGTATCGATAAATGGTTCAAGAAGTGCGACAACACCCTCTGAGACCGGCTCGTCGGTTCTGGCAGCCGCGTGTGCAATAGGTGCCGACCCTTGGCCCGCCTCGTTGGAGAACAAGCCACGGCGAACACCCCACATCATCGTCATGAGAAAGGCTCCAACCCCAGTTCCAGCAACGCCAGCCGTGGGGTTAAAGGCTTCACGGAACACAAGCATGAACGCAGGTATGACCTCACCGGCGTTGAACAACAGGATGACGAGCGCGCCTAGTACGTAGATCGCCGCCATAGCGGGAGCAAGGGTGGCGGTAACTTTGCCGATACGTGTGATCCCACCGAGAATAACTGCGGCGACGAGTGCCGAGGTGATCAACCCGGTGACCCACGTAGACACACCGAATGTCGTCTGCATCGTGTCGGCAACCGTGTTGGCCTGTATAGCATTGCCCGTCAGGAAAGCTGTCACCCCCAGAATTCCCGCGAACGCCACAGCCATCCACTTCCACTTCGGCCCCAAGCCCTTTTCGATGTAATACATCGGGCCGCCTGAGACCGTACCTTCCCAGGCCTTCTTGTCATGGCCTTCCTCTATGTGGCGATATTTCTGAGCCAGCGTTACCTCGGCATACTTGGTCGACATCCCAAGCCCGGCGGTCACCCACATCCAGAAAAGAGCTCCCGGCCCTCCCCAGTGGATGGCGATTGCCACGCCGGCGATGTTACCGATGCCAACTGTGGCCGACAGCGCCGTGGTCAGCGCCTGGAAATGCGAAACGTCCCCCGGCTCGTTGGGATCATCGTACTTACCCATGGTTACAGCTAAGCCGTGTCCTAAACGACGCAGTTGAATAAACCCAAGTCTCAGCGTCAGAAATACTCCGGTGCCCAGCAACAGCAAGACCATGAACGGGACAGTTTCTCCCCCAACATTGAAACCAAGTTGAACGATGTACTGATTTCCAAGATTGGAAAGTGTCTGAATAAACTCCATGAGGCTTCCTTTTTACGAAGGTCTGTAGGTGGCCAACGATAGGCACGAACATCAACAAGGCGAACGCTGGTCGCCAACTATGCCTTGCCCGATGCTATTCCGACAAGCATGGCACGCCGCTGTTCATGATCACTCCTGCTACGATTTCATCATGCTAGGGTAAATCTTCTTTTTCGGTTAACTCGTTACCGCGCCTTCCGAGGCCGACGCCACGAGCTTTGCATACTTGGCAAGCGCCCCTTTCAGATAACGGGGCTCAGGCGGGCGCCACTCCGAACGGCGTGGGCCCATATCTTCTTCTACATCGAGTGTCCGTGCGTCGACATCGAGGGTCACGGTGTCACCATCACGAACTAAGCCGATTGGTCCACCTTTGGCAGCTTCTGGGGCAACATGTCCGACCATGAAACCGTGCGTTGCCCCACTGAAGCGACCGTCTGTCACCAGAGCGACTGAATCGCCAAGTCCCTGCCCCATCAGTGCAGCGGTGACAGCCAGCATTTCGCGCATCCCCGGACCGCCTTTGGGGCCCTCGTAACGAATGATGATGACATCACCAGACTCGATATCTCCGTTCTGAACAGCAGCAAATGCCAGTTCTTCTGAATCGAAAACACGTGCAGGGCCACTGTGGTGCGTGCGTTCGTGACCAGCGAGTTTGACGACGCAACCGTCGGGCGCCAGGCTGCCGTGGAGGATGGCGATGCCACCCCTAGACTTAATCGGCTTTTCGAGGCTACGGATAACTTCTTGGCCGACGGTTTCTTCGGCCTCCTCGGCCTCCTCGGCTAACGTTTTCCCGCTGACAGTCGGCTGGTCCTTCAAGAGTCCACCATCCAAGAGTCGCTTGATCAGTAACCGCAAGCCACCAGCGCGATCAACGTCAGGCGCGGTGAACCTGCCAGCAGGTTTTAGGTCCGCAATCACTGGAGTCGCTGCCGATATACCGTCGAAGTCGTCGATCGAAAGATCGACACCAGCCTCACGGGCGATAGCCAGCAGATGGAGCACCGCGTTAGTCGACCCAGCCGTCGCAGCTACTGATGAAATAGCGTTTTCGAGCGCTGTGCGGGTGATAATCTGCCGCGCCGTAATGCCCTGTTCGATCAATTGCATAACTATCTTTCCCGAGTAGAATGCACCCTCTTTTTTGCGCGAGTCCAACGCCGGGATGTCGTTGACACCCATTGGCGAGATACCGAGCACGGTCATCGCCGTAGACATGGTGTTGGCGGTGAACTGGCCGCCGCAGGCACCCGCGCCAGGGCAGGCTACGTCTTCGAGATCACGGAGGTCTTGTTCAGTAATCAC
>JAYYTT010000220.1:0-2237 GCA_036344375.1 Acidobacteriota bacterium
GACCCTTTCCTGAACCGGCGACTCCAGTGGAAGATGTGTTGATCTTGTCGGCTCGTCTTCAGCGCTGATCCTGGTTCTGGGGAGATATCTTCTAGCGAGCTTCCAGTTCTTCCCGCAGAAATGCCACCGTTGCCGGCCAAGCTATTTCTGAGGCGGCCATATTGGCTCCATCGCGGTCAGTTTGGGCTCTCAGGAAGCCGTGCCCGGCGCCTTCGTAGATGTTGGCTTCGTAAAGCTTACCTAGTCTGTCCATCTCAGCCTGAGCAGGCTCGATCGTTGCGTTGACTCGCTGGTCATCACCCCCGTAGAAACCCTGTATAGGAGCTTGTACACGGCGTAGAGATTCCTTCGGTGGCGATGTTCCGTAGTAGACGACGGCGGCTCCCAGGTCATCACGAGTAGTTGCAAAGTTGAAACTCGCACTACCCCCCCAGCAAAAACCTATGATGCCGAATCGTTGGGTAGCTGCTGGCAGCATTGTGGCGTACTCGACGCTCATGTTGATACGCCGGATCACTTCGGTGGGCTGCAACGAGCGCATTAAGCTCACCGCTGACTGTCGGTCGAGCTGCGTTGAGCCTGTGTTGTTCGGCCCTTTTCCAGACAGCATGTCAGGAGCTATGGCAATGAACCCTTCTGCAGCAAGCTGGTCGGCGACACTACGCGCCCAATCATTGAGGCCATAGATCTCGTGGATGACGACCACGATGGGTGCGTTGCTGGAACGCTCGGGATACACGACATAGGCTTCGATTTTGTCTCCTCGAGACTCGATAGTGACCCATTCGGTGTGTCGTGGTGAATTCGCGAGACGGGACCTGGCGTCATCACCGGACGCAGGCAGAGCAATCTGAACGCCCAAGGCGGTTAGGTTTGTAATCATCGTCATTACAAAGAACAGGATGGCGTAGCGGGTGGCTGTCAAACTGGGCGAGGGCAGCATGGTTATCTCCGGAGTTCAATCAAGTCGGAAAACGCGATCAGGGAAGCTTGCCAAGACTCTGATTATAGAGAAGCGGCAGACGATCTTCGCCGAACTCCAGTATTATGAGTCGCACTTGTACATTTGTTGTGGTCAAGGGTTTCTACCACCCAAGAAACCTTGAGAAGTCTCTGTATTTTTGGCAATAACGCTCGTATTTTCGAGCCATTCGGCAAAGTGGATTTTCACCATGAATAATGACCTCTCCACTGGCGAGGCCGCACCCGATTTCACTACCACTACCGATACTGGCGAGATCGTCAGCCTCTCGGACTTGCGTGGTAAGAAGGTAGTGCTGTACTTCTATCCGAAGGACGATACGCCTGGCTGTACCAAGCAGGCCTGTGGGTTTCGCGACAGTTACGCGGACTTCGAGGCCCACGGAGCCTTGGTCTTTGGCGTCAGTCCGCAGGGTAAAGAGAGCCACGCTAGATTCCGTGCCAAGTATGACCTGCCGTTCACTCTTCTGGTGGACGAAGATCATGCGATTGCTGAGGCCTACGGAGTGTGGGGTGAGAAAAAGATGTATGGGCGCAGCTATATGGGAGTAACCCGCAGTCATTTCGTCATCGATGAAGCGGGCATAATTGTTGATGCGCAAGCGAAAATCTCTCCAAAGGAGAGCCCGGCCAAAGCTCTAGCGAGCGTTTCTGGCTAGTTTCCTAGCTGTTGCGCCGTCCATTGCGTGCCGAGCTAGGTACCCAAAGCAGCCCGGATTTGCTTAGGTGCCGATCGATCGTCGTCAGAGCAGGTCCAAAGGAGGCATGGTTTGGAGCAGTCCCTTGTTTACGGCACCTTCGTATAGTTTCGTCAGGGCTTCGACCCCTATGTTGCCCATGTCGGTCGTGATGTCGTCAACGTACTGATCGATGAAGGTACGCAAGATGTCCTTATCAAGGCCACGCCCGTGGGTTGTCGCGAAGGCAAGAGCGGCCTCTGGATTGGCTCGGGCAGCCTCAATGCTGGATTCAAACGCGACCGCAAGCTTGCCGCAAAGCCGGTCGCCAAGAGAGCGTTTCACTGCGACGACACCGAGAGGTACCGGCAAACCCCTGTCTTTATGCCATGCTCGCGCTGGCTCGAAAATTGCGTGTAAGCCGTGGTCGCGGTAGGTCAGCTGTGCTTCATGGATAACTAAACCGGCGTCCACATAGCCTTTTGACACGGCGTCAATGATCGTGTCGAAACGCATTGGCACTGGTTCGAAGCTGTTCCCTGCGTAGGTTCGGAGTAGCAAGTAGGCGGTGGTCAGCAA
>JAYYTT010000221.1:0-2173 GCA_036344375.1 Acidobacteriota bacterium
CCGCTTCACGCCGCGAAGGTCGCCAGGGCCCTCCTCGCCGACTGTCCCGACGAAGAGAAGCGTTCCCAATGGTTCGATATTCGCATTCTTCATGGCCCTGGCCACTCCCAGAACCACAGCCACTCCGCGGCAATCATCACCAATACCTGGACCAAAAAGCTCCGAACCCTCGCGCCGCACGGTGACATCCGTTGCGGCTGGAAACACCGTATCGAGGTGAGCCGACAAAACCACTCGTGGCTCACCCTCTCCGATCTCTCCAAGAACGTTACCTTCCTCGTCGATGCGAACGTTGGCTAGCCCAATCTCTACAAACCGCTTGCGGTAGGCCTCGCCCCGAGCCGCCTCGCCAAACGGTGGCGCCGGAATCTCGCACAAAGCAATCTGGTCGTCAATGGTCTGCTCCTCACTGTCCCGAAGGTAATCCATCGCTTGACGGACGACCGGTCGGTCGGAGGGCACCTCAAGTTGTTGTGAGGCCAAAGATGGCGAGCCAAAGATCAAAATGGTGGCGAAGGCGGTTACCAAGTAGGTACCCAACTTCATATGTAATCGCACGACGAAGTCTCCTCTACTCTATGGAAGGGGGGTCTATTGTCACCTAGAATCACTCGGCGTTTCCAGGGTTCAAGGGATTAGTCCGAAACCTTATTTTAGCAACGCTCTCACACAACGCCGGTGGGGCGCCTGCGCCGGAGATCTATTCAGTGCACAATGTGGCAGGAGTTTGATAGCAACCAAACCCAAGTTATACAGCTCACCTTTTTGGCTCGCAGATTCTCTCTGCGGCCCCCAGGAGAACCAATTCATGGCCCAGATCACCTTGAAAGGAAACCCAACCAATACTTCCGGAAACCTCCCAGAGGTTGGCAGCGATACGCCGGACTTCACCTTGGTTGACACTGATTTGAACGAGAAATCGCTTGCAGACTACGCCGGAAAAACGATGATACTAAACATCTTTCCCAGCGTGGACACACCAGTGTGCGCGGCTAGTGTACGTACCTTCAATGAAAAAGCTGCATCTAATGATGCTGCGGTGTTATGCATATCGGCCGACCTGCCGTTCGCTCAGAGCCGATTTTGCGGCGCCGAGGGCATCGAAGGCGTCGAATGTCTTTCAACTTTCCGCAACGCAAATTTCGGCGAAGCCTACGGCATGAACATCATCGACGGCGTTCTCTCTGGCATCCTAGGTCGCGCCGTGGTTGTTGTGGACGGCGACGGCAAGGTCACCTACACCGAACTCGTTCCCGAGATCGCACAGGAACCTGACTACGATTCGGCATTAGCCGCGATTTAGCAGGCTCGACGGCTGATACCTGGAGACTTGGGCTCGACGTGGCGCGCTAGGAGGTTGGGCTCTAGACGCTGAATCAAGATCTCGAAACCTGACGTCGGCGTAAGTGATTTTCCACTAGTTCTCACTTCAACGTTGCCTGTAGACAAGACTGCGCCTACCAGCATTCTGCGCTGTCTCGGGAAACATCCCGACTTCTTGGCATAGAATGTGCGCTTCATAGCTAACAGCAAGGCCTCGAAAGGAACCAGGCATGTCTACAAACCGCTCGTTCACCCTCTATCTAGCGCTTGCGATACTGGTCGCCGCGCCACTCACCGTCACTGCACAGCAACGTCCCTCTACCGACCAGCTCAAAGAGGAAGCTGAACAAATGGCCGGGTCGATGCAGAAGCTGTCGCAGGAAATGGTCGACTCAATTTTTTCGTTTGGTGAGCTCGGCTTCCAAGAGTTCTGGACAATGGAGTACGTTACAGGAATTCTGGCTGAGGAGGGGTTCGATATCGAGACAGGCTGCGCCGGAATGCCAACCTGCTACGTCGCTAGCTGGGGCAGCGGCAAGCCTGTAATCGGCATCATGGGCGACATTGACGGTCTACCTGAGACTTCTCAGAAGCCAGGAGTAGCGTACCAGGATCCATTGATTGAGAACGGGCCGGGTCACGGCGAGGGGCACAACAGCGCCGCGGCAGTTGATGTCATTGCCGCGATTACAACCAAGCGTCTCATGGAAAAGTATGGCCTCCAGGGCACACTTAAGGTGATCCCAGGAGTGGCTGAGGAGCTCGTCTCCTCACGAACTTACATGGTCAACGCTGGCCTGTTCGAAGACATGGACATTATGCTCTCGACCCACATCAGCCGCAGCATGAG
>JAYYTT010000222.1:0-2623 GCA_036344375.1 Acidobacteriota bacterium
CACTTCGGTGCCAAACGTCTCATAGATAGCTTGGCTGGCATCAAGAAAGCTTTGCCGGTCTATCTCGTTAATCGCCATTCCAGCCTGTTCCAGCTCTTCTAGAAGTTCGCTATCCAGTCTCTTAGCAGTTTCGTAGACGAATTCCTGTGTGTCGTGCGCCACTCGTTCGAGAACCACGCGCACGTCCTCGGATAGCTGCGACCATCGATTGGTCCCCGTGGCGACGTACGCGGGCGTATCCACATGGCCGGTGAGGGAGAGGTACGTTTGAACTTCCTGGAACTTTGAGCTGTAGATCTGGGCGAAAGGGTTCTCCTGGCCGTCCATCACGCCGGTCTGGAGAGCCACGAACACCTCCGACAGTGCCATCGGGGTCGGGTTGGCGCCAAATCCTTGAAACATGCGGAGACGCCACACTCCCCGTGGCGTGCGCAGCTTGATGCCTCGGAGATCCTCAGGCACCAGCACTGGCCGCACACTATTTGTTACGTGACGGAAGCCGTTCTCCCACACAGCAATGATCTTGTATCCGGCTGCCTCGGATAAAGGAGCAAGATCCGACCAAAAGACTTCCTCCTCGATGCGCTTCATGTGATCACGGTCCTGGACCAGGTAGGGCATCTCAAAAAGGCCAAACTCAGGCACGAAAGACGACAGAATCGAAGAGGGTAATGCGAAGTCGAGAGTACCGAGCTTCAGCTTCTGCAGCAGAAGTTCGTCACCTCCGAGCTGGCTCGACCCAAACACCACAACATTGGCTTGTTCCCCAAGCGCTTCGTTAGCGCGCCGCGCAAATTCCTCTGCCGATAAAGCAAACAGTGACCCAGGGGCGCCGACATGACCAAACTTCAACTCAAGAGGGCGGTCATTCGTCCCGTTGTTTTGGCAGCTGAAAAAAAACAGCGTAGTGGCCAGGATCAAGACAATGGTTCCACGTCTCCCGCGAGCTGTTTGAGACGAAAGCATTGATAATGCGCGCATGATTGTTGCGCATGATTGCCGCGCGTTACCTCTCATGACCCTAGAGATTCCATGGCAGCCTGCACACCGCCCGGCTGGAAAGGCACGCCGGCAGCCGCGAGCCCCATTTCCACGCCGCATAATGTCCCTGCCAACATTAACTCGTTGAAATCGCCGAGGTGTCCAATGCGAAAAACTTTGCCTTTGAGCTTTCCCAGTCCAGTGCCAAGGGACATGTCGAAGCGGTCCAGAATCACAGAGCGCAGAGCGTCGGAGTCGCACCCTTCGGGCACCAATACCGTCGTGACCGAGTTACTCGCGGCCTCCGGCTCCACTGGATAGATCTCAAGCCCCCAAGCAGTGACCGCACGCCGGGTGGCCTCACCAAACCGTGCATGGCGGGCGAAAACGTTGTCAAATCCTTCCTCAGCTAGCATATCTAGCGATTCGCGCAGGCCATAAATTAGGTTGGTTGCCGGAGTGTAAGGGAAAAACCCGACCTCGTTTGCTTCTAGCATAAGTTGCCAGTCCCAGTAGGAACGGGGAAGTTTGGCTGTTCCGTTGGCTTCCAAGGCTTTTTCGCTGACTGCGTTGAAGCCCAGCCCCGGAGGAAGCATCAGCCCCTTCTGAGAGCCGCCAACGGCCACGTCTACACCCCACGCATCGTGGCAGTAATTCATCGAGGCAAGAGAGGAAACGGTGTCAACCATCAGCAAAGCAGGATGCCCGACATGGTTGAGTGCCTCCCGAACAGAAGCGATGTTACTAGCTACGCCAGTTGATGTTTCGTTATGTACGATTAGGACCGCGCGGTAAATGTGTTCCTTATCAGCCGCCAGCTTCTCGGCCAACTGGTTAGTATCGACCGCACAGCGCCAGTCGTGCGGAATTACATCGACCTGAAGATCGTGTCGTTCGGCAACTGACTTCCAACCATTGGCAAAGAAGCCCTGGTCAAATATCAGAACGTGGTCACCAGGCGATAGTGTGTTGACCAGAGCAGCCTCCCAACCACCACTTCCTGAAGCTGGGAAAACAAGGACCGGGCCGGAAGTTTTAAAGATAGCTTTCAGCCCTTTCAGAAGATTCTCTGTTAAGGCAACAAACTCCGGGCCGCGATGGTCGATAATCGGGCGGTCAATGGCACGCAGAACACGATCCGGAACATTCGTTGGCCCGGGGATCTGTAGAAAATGTCTGCCGCTGTGGAATGTCACAAGAGTCCTCCGTTGGTTCCATGATCGCCCTAATGAGAAAACTATGTAGCCTCTGTGTCAATCTGAACGAAGAACTTGGTTGATTGCATGCTGTTTGGGTGCGACGAAAATGTTTTGTATTAGGCGTTTCCTAGCGTGTACAACCAGGGGCTAGGGTTCTCTCTGCAGGTCGCCCAGAAAGAGCTGTCGCCGCCAAGGTGCGGACCAGGACCTTGGTAGGTTATCTTTCACCAGATGTCTGCAGTCTTTCTTCCAAATGAGATTTTCTATGAGCAACCTCGAATCCTGCATCGATTTCCTCCAGCGTTTGATTCGCACCGAAAGCTTGCCGGGCTGCGAGGGTGATATTGCCAACTTGGTTCGTGCCGAGATGGAAGGGCTAGGCTACAGCGAAGTTCACATGGATGACGCTGGCAATGTGCTTGGAAAGGTGCCCGGGCAAGGCG
>JAYYTT010000223.1:0-2948 GCA_036344375.1 Acidobacteriota bacterium
GTGCCCTGGCCGGCAACCAACATCGGATCGTCGAATGGGTGCACAAGTGTGAGCCCTCTCTCCTCTTGTAGCTCCTGCAGCTTCTCAAAGGCAGAGTGAACATCGCCGTGCAGTATGCATTCGGCACGATAGCTGCGAGTCGCCTCCACTTTGCTAGCTACTGCGGTTTCCGGCATTACGACAGCGGCTTCAACATCTAGGCGGGCGGCAGCATAGGCAACTCCTTGGGCATGGTTGCCGGCGGAGATGGTGATAATTCCCCTGTTGGTTGCCGTGGGATCAAGTGTGGCAACTCGGTTTAAAGCCCCCCGAGGCTTGAAGGATCCAGTTTTTTGCAGATTCTCACATTTAAATGACAGCTTGTAACCAGTCAATTCAGAGAGGCTGTGCGAGCCAAGGAGGGGAGTGTGATGCAGGTGTGGAGCGATCCTTGCCGCGGCTGCCCGAATGTCGTCGATTGTAGGGGGGGCGGTCTCGCTCATGTCTGCAACACTACCAGGGTCTTCGGTCGTGCAAGGTCAGAACTCATGCCCAGCTTGATGTACTATCCATGTGCCACGCCTCTGGGCTAATGGCTGGCTTCTGCATGAATTCTCACGGAGGAACGATTGATGCTGGCTGATCTATTCAAAACTCTAGGGAAGGGTGTTGCCGAGCAGTTGACCTACTGGGCACATACCTATGTGCCGTTTGGTCGGTGGCGTAAGGCTACCAACGAGGTTATTGCTCAGATCAGTGAGCAGACCGCGACCTACGGTATTTCTTCTTCAGTTGACCGGCGTCGCGCTTACCAGGTGGCACGCATGATGGTCCCCAACCGTCACGGCGAGCACCTTGCTGACTTAACCCCAGATGCCTACAACAGGTTTGGCCCAACCTGCTGTGCCAAGAGTCACTCTGGCAAGAAGAAGATCGCATCACCAGCCGAGCGCGTGACTCAATATATCTGTCACCCACAGACACTTGCCTATGTGCTGACACCTCCCGGACTTTCAAGGCTTGGCGGTGGGGCATCGGCGCCTGGCACCATATGTGGCGTACCGGTCGACGATGCTACGCCATCGGTGGGTGTTATCGCTTCCAATTTGACAGAGGGCCTCGGGGGTAAGGGTGGAGGTATCATCAACGAATATGCCGAGATTGTTGCGAAGCTCCACACTGGGCCACCGAAGCAGGAAGAAGAACCCGCCGTTGCGTAACCAGCCATATTAAAGAGATTCTTCGATGGCTAGAGAAAAAAGCCACCGCTTATCCAGCCAGCTGCTGACTAGGTTAGCCGATCCAGAAGTAATCTCGAGTATTGGTCCGACCTTGTTAGGTGCAACCGTGGCACAATGCTGAGCGGGGCGGAACCGAGAAAGGACACGACCGATGGCTAAGCTGTCTACAAAGATGGTTGAGGAACTCAATTCACAAATGGGACGCGAGCTGTCGGCAGCGAACCAGTACCTGGCCATGGCCATTCATCTTGATGAGCGTAGCCTCAAAGAGTTGGCAAACTTTTTTTATACACAAGCCGAAGAAGAGCGCGCTCATGCGATGAAGTTCCTGCAGTATGTGCTGCAGGCGAACGAAAAGCCGGTGATTCCAGCGATTCCCGAGCCCATTGCGAGCTTCGAATCTCTGGAACAGATTGCTGAGATGGGTCTTGCGCAGGAGCAGGAAGTCACACACTGCATACACGAACTTGTTGATCTGGCACTCTCTGAGAAAGACCATACGACAAACCATTTCTTGCAGTGGTTTGTTGAAGAACAGCTTGAGGAAGAGGCAACCTTCACGGAGCTGCTCGACGTGGTTCGCCAATCGGAAAATCTGCTGCTAGTTGAGCAATATGTGTTCCGGCAGAAGCCTGGCGCTGAGGTGGGCGGGGAATAAGGAATTTCAAAGCCTGTTGCCCCCGATTTTGCGGCCGACTCTCGTTCCCTGTTCGCGATGAGACCCCAGTAGCACCCCGAGGCTATCGCTCTAAGAAGACGGAACCACCAGAGTCTCGCGGTAAACGGTTCGATATCCGAGCGAAGAGTCTTCGAGTACAAGTTCGAGCGTGTAGGTTCCCGGCGGTGCCTGGAGGCTGATCGTACGCCCCACGATCTCCTCAGCCCGCTCCTGGAGTTGATCTAAAGGAATTTGCAGTGCTACTGGCTCCGTGGTCTCCGCGACAAGTTCACCTTCATTGGAAAAGAGCAGCGCACTGATCACCATCCTTGTCCGGTAGATTTCCTGATCCGCATGGAAGATGAACGCTTCCATGCGCAAATTGAGCTCTATGTTGACCCGTTGCACGCCGGTTTCTTCACCCGTCGCGAATCGCGCCTCCCAGCCGAAAGGGATCTCCGAGTCCGGAAATGCCACAGCAGCGCGGACGCTATCAATGCTGCCACGGTAATTGGCTGGATACAGTGTCGCTTCCTGGATCATGGCGCGCTGCACTTGAAGGAAATCGTTGGGAATGATTTCGAGGTTGCTGGTGAGTTCCCAACCCCGTTGTATCTCCCGTACGTTGTCACCAACATCTGGGTCGGTGTGCGGGTTAAGTCTCCATCTCTGAAAACGATACGAAAAGATGAAGTTCTCCATGACTGGCCACTCGGTGATTTGTCTGTCGTAACTCCATATCATCAGCGGTCTTTCCGAGCGGAACGATCGCATGCCCTGGCTTGTTTGTAACGTTCGATCTGGCGCACCGAGCACTAGCACGACTTGTCCGAAAGCGGTTTCCCAGCCCGGTTTGCCGTTCCCGAAATTTTCGTTCGCATAGGCAACGCGTTGTTCGAAATCCACTAAAAATTCGTTTTCCGGTCCCCGAGGCGTTGGGTCCCGACTCTCCCAGAACAAGCGAATGAACTGCAATCGTTCAGGTACGGATTTGAGAGACTCGTAGAACTCCTTTTCCTCCTCGGAGGCGACAAACTGCACTGGTCCTTCAAGCCAGCGCTCGGTCCAAG
>JAYYTT010000224.1:0-2798 GCA_036344375.1 Acidobacteriota bacterium
GTTCAGGATCAGGAAGCGCTTGAAGCCGTGGTGTATCAAACTTTTCACCGCCTCGACGTAGACTTCCTGAACGAGTGTGGACGGGAGTGTGATCGTCCCCTCGAACCCCATATGGTAGGGCGATTGCCCCGGGAGGAGAATGGGGGCAACCAGGACGTCGGCCTGCTGAGCGATTAACTGGGAACGTGTGACACCATTCAGGTAATCCGTCCCAATGGGCAGATGCAGCCCGTGCTGCTCTAGGGAGGCCACGGGGATGATAACCATATCCGAACGCGTCCGAAGATCCTGAACATCGGGAACAGTCATGTGCGGCAAATAGTTCGTGATCTTCTCCATCGTGGGCAGAACAGATTGCTGGGCTCTCACGTCGGGTGCCGTCAAGGTGGACAACACGAGTACGAGTAGTGTCCGAATCGTTACGGCCAGGATCGAACGAATCATGAGTACCTCCAGGAGCGTTTGTAAGAATTTTGTGGAAGCTACTATCTGCATACATCTACCACATCACGGAAGCTGCGACAGAAGGTGTTGGCATTCATCCCGACGCCGTCATTACCACTGAACTGTGGCAGATGCCGATGTATCTCTAGTGAGCCGTTGCCACCTGCAAAGCCAACAGAACTGGCCCAGAATCGGCTGCGCTGGCAGCCTACTGTACCGAGCTGACCTGCTGCCAGAGACGGAAAAAGTTGCCACCCATCGCCTTGCCGACCTCGTCGTCGGTGTAGCCGAAATCGAGCAACCCATCGATGATGGCGCGGAAGTTAGCCTCGTCACCAAAAGCGTCGATGTAACTCATGCCGCGCAAGTCGGAAGCGATCGCGACATGGTCGATGCCGACGAGTCGCTTGACGTGATCGATGTGCCGAACCATCTCCTCTATGGTCTCGAGATCGGCGGTCGGCCAAATGCCAACCACGCCATCAGCAGCAGCAATTGCACGGATTTCCTCGTCTTCAAGGTGACGGTCTTTATCTAAACGTGCTTTGACTCCCGTGTGGCTAAACACGACCGGATACGACGAAATTTTGATCGCGTCGATAATCGTCTGAGTGTTCGCGTGGGCCAAGTCGAGAACTATTCCCAGCCTGTTGGCCTCGCGCACGATATCGCGGCCAACGTCGCTCAGGCCGCCTTCGTCGTAAGGCGGCGTCTGATTTGAGCCGATCGTATTGTCAACAAAGTGCATCAGCTGTACCAGGCGGACACCACGATCGTACAAATCGCGCAGGTTCTCCACGCTGCTCTCAAGTCCGTCAGCCCCCTCTAGGGCCGGCATCAACGAAACCCGTCCGCTCTGCTTGGCAGCCAACACCGCTTCGGGGCTCGCCGCGTGTACCGCGTCCCCGGCATCGATCGTTCGTTGCACGCGCGCCAGCCTGTCAAGCGTAAAGGCAAAAGCCTCTCCGGGAGCAACTGGATACACATCGTTGCCTCGCAACCGCGGCACTTCGCTTCCGTCGGGTTTCACATATCCACCCTGGAAGGCAGCATCTGTACTGACGTTACAGACCACAAGGTCGATCAGACCGCGTCGATAAAGGGCGACTTCTTCGGCACCGATGCGCTCAACGTTAGCCCGATGGAAGCGACTCGGGTGAGCGTGTATGTCTGCAAAGACATAGCGCTCATGGATCGCGGCGATGCGTTGCTCTCGCCCCCGGGGCATGTCTTTCTCGTGTACCAGTTTCTGATTCACCGTTTCGTAGATACGAACGGGGGCTTCCTTCGCTTGCACGCTCGAAGAGAGCGGTAGGCAGACTAGAACACAGACCAGGGGTGATAGGAGGAACTTGTTTGTCCACATTTGCCTCTCCATTATCAGAAGGTCGAGAGCCACTCCGAGATTGTCGGCCAGTAATAGATGCCCAGAATAATCACGACTGTCTCTATCACGGCGAGGGCAATTAAAACCTGCTTCATTTGTTTTCTCTTCGCTCGACAGTACCGAAATCGAACTCGAAGTACACCGGTCGAGATAAGCGCTTTGAGCACCTAGGCCAACTCGTCACCACTGACCTAGCCCGGCCCTAGATCAAGGGCCTTGATCACCAGCCGATCTCGCAGGAACAGGGTTGTTCCTACGAGTGTCGGGGCCGTCCAAGATCTTCCTGTTAAGACTTCAGCACGCGAGTGGACGATCATACCTGTGGGGGAGACTTGGGCAAGTACCAGGTTCCCGTCTTCATCGAGGAGTATCAATTTGCCGTCCGCGTACAACAGATGTGCGCGTGATAAACCACGCTCCTTCCATGCGGTAGTACCACTGCGAAGATCGAGGGCTGTGATGAAAGCAGGTCCAAACCCTCCGCTACTTCCATAGATAAAATCACCCAGTCGAATAGTGGTTCCGTACATGACCAGCATGTCGCGGGTGAACCACTCTTCTTTCACCATCGTGCCATCGCTTGTCCTGTCCAGCCGCAGTCCTCGACTGCCGCCGTTATAGGCCGATGAAACGAATAGAAGGTTGTCATCTCCCCAGGTCGGGGTCGTGTTGTTCATGTCGCCATCAGTGTCGTGCGGGTGGCTCCAGAGGATTTCTCCTGTGTCAGGATTGAGCCCGTTAATTGTTTGTCCGCCGACAACCACCAGCTGTGTCTGCCCTGCAAGATCTATCAATATCGGTGAAGAAGGAGAAATCAGAAAGTCGCCGCTTTTCCACACAAGAACACCGTTGTCCTGGCGAAATGCCATGACAGATTGGTCATCGCCACCAGCCGTTACGATTACGGTCTCCCCGTAAGCCAAGGGGCTGACTGCGTAGCCAGCTGTTACCGCAGGGCGTATTAACG
>JAYYTT010000225.1:0-3818 GCA_036344375.1 Acidobacteriota bacterium
CAGCTTCGGGATGGGCCACCGCCAATCGACCAAGATGGGCAACAACGCGGGAATCTTGCGCAGGTGTCAGGTATCCCTTATTTAGGCGCGTCGCATAGCGCCATAGATGTAGGTTCGCCTGCCCCTCAAAATCCTCCAGCGTTTCAGGGCGTGCCAAGAGTTCATCGAGCGTCGCCATTAGGTCGTCAACGACATCGTCCGAAAAAACATTTCCGCCAGTGTCGTATTGGACAGGGGAAAGAAAGCCGATGTCACTTTGATGGGGCACACTATCGGCGTCTCCCGTATCTTCAAAACCCGCCGATTCATTGATGCCAATAAAAGGCCCACTGCCCGCGCCGGGTGCCTCAGTGCGACAGCCCAGCGTGAAACCCCCGATCACTACTATCACAGGAAACACGAAAATAACGAGGGCTCGAAGCGTCCGCATGACAAGCACTCCTATGGTCGAAGCCAAGAGTTAATAGCTCAAAGCTGCTCGCTCAAGTGAAACAAGGAAACGACCCACTGCTACGTCTCAAATGCCCGCTGTCTAGACCCGGCATTTGGCTAATTTTAGATATGATTACAGGGAATATCCCCTATGTACCATTAGTCAACAGGAAGTTCACACATTTTGCGCGTTGCTGTTTTCGGAGTTGGAGCCATTGGTGGCTATTTCGGGGGCATACTGGCCCGGACAGGCCACGATGTGAACTTCATAGCTCGAGGCGACACAGCTGCGGCCCTGCGACAACGTGGCCTTCGCATCGAGAGTGGTACGACGGGAGACTTTCTCGTCCATCCCGTACAGGTATTCGAAGACCCGGCACAAGTGGGGTCTGTCGAATTGGTAATACCGGGGGTTAAAGCTTGGCAACTGTCAGAGGTTGGACCAATGCTGACCCAGATGATCACGGAAGGTTCCGCTGTTCTTCCCCTGCAGAATGGTGTGGGTGCAACCGACGATCTGGCTAAATCCCTGGGCCGCCGCCATGTTCTAGGAGGTGTGGCCAAGATCTTCTGTTATCAAGTTGCTCCCGGTCATGTGCGTCATGATGGTGCCACGCCGTGTCTAGTAATTGGCGAACACGACAATCGCGTCAGCAAACGACTCAAGTCGCTGCAGGAGGCTTTCCAAGAAGCCGGGGTAAACACTGAGGTGCCCGAAGATATCCATATTGCTATTTGGTCGAAGTTCCTCATGATCACCTCGGTGAGCGGGGTTGGGACCGCTGAGGGCGTTGTGATCGGCAAGCTCCGGACCGAGCGCCGCACAAGACAGCTCTTAATGAAGAGCATGACAGAGATCGAGACCCTCGCTCACAGTCTTGGAATAACTCTGGCAGATGACATCGTCCCGTCGACTCTAAACTTCGTCGACAGTCTGCCCGCGCACGCTATGCCGTCGATGCAGCGCGATTTCATGGATGGACGCCCCTCGGAACTTGGAACACTACTTAGCACCGTTAGACAGTTGGGAGAAACGGCCAATCTCAATCTGCCAGTCAACCGAGCCCTCTGCGAGCTTCTGTTCCCTCTCGAATAAACGTCCAGGGAGACAGACGGACACAGGCTGCAAATCGTTGTCACAGGGCTGCTAAGGAGAGTTAGGCCCGATTCTTGGAGCTAACGCAGTAGCCTTGCTACCTGGCGAACGGTAACGTCGTTTGGATCGATGTCGAGGGCACGAGTTATCGCTTGCTGGGCTTCATTGGTTTCACCAATCTGGGCCAAGGCAAACGCGAGCTGGGCCCAGACAGCAGCGGCATCGGGCATAGCTTGGGAGAGCCTACGTAGCACATCGACCGCCTGACGTGGCTGCTGGAGCAAAAGGTACAGATGGGCAAGACGCTCAAGCAGCTCAGGATGATTGGGTTCGATGCGTTCAGCGGCATAGTAGGCCTTCAGCGCCTCATCGAGTTTCCCGCTATCGTGATGAAAGACACCACTAAGAAGTGTGAGCGAGAAGTTGCCGGGGGAAATACCCAGAGCTTCGACGATTAAATCTTGGGCTCCAGTTAGGTCACCGGCAGCATAGAGGACGTTCGCCAGCTCTCCGTATGCTGGCAGGTATGAGGAGTTGCGCTCCAGTGCTCGCTCAAAGAAATCGGCAGAGGTAACTATGTCACCTGCCTTAAAAGCAAGTTGACCAAAGTAGAGGCGTAGCGCGAGCAAACCTGCTTCAGGTTCTTCAAGCATCCCGTCAAAGCGCTCCGTTTTGCTCTCTACGTAGTAAATGATGTGTTCGTCGGGAATAAGTTCATCGAGTTGGGCAAAGATTTTGTCGATGTCGGCGAAGCGCTTCTGTTCGATAGCGGTAATCGATTCTCGGAGGCCACGAACCAATGTCTCGTGAGTTTCGATCATGCTCTTGGGATCGATGTCACGCCGATCTCGACCCCCTCCCCTACCACTGAGGTAACCAAGAGCTTGAAGAGAAGCGACAATCTCAGCGTCAACGGTCCCACCTTCCACCATCGAGACATCATCGCTAACAACAAACTGCTGGAGAGCACCGTGCATCTTGGCAGCAAGCTCGGTATCAGTGTTGGCCAAGTTTTTCGTCTCTCCTGGGTCAGCTTCCAGGTCATATAACTCCGGCTCGGGTGCCGCGATGTACTTATAGTTGCCATCAATCAACGCCCGCAGTTCACTCCACCCAAAGTCCAAGTAAGGAATGAGGCTTTCTGAATAGATCGCGCGCCCGAACCATTCCTGGTCACTGAAATGACGGCTGAGATCGACGCCAGAATTGGAGGGGATCGGCAAGCCAGCCATCGTGAGGACCGTCGGGAAGATGTCAATTACCCCGACCCTGTTCATAGCCACGATGCCGCCGGGAACTTCACCTGGCGCCCAGAAGATCAACGGGACTCGCACTGTACTGTCGTATATGAAAAACGAGTGCGTCTGCTCTCCGTGATCGCCGAGACCCTCACCATGGTCAGAGGTCAAAACAATCAGTGTGTTGTCGGCTGCACCGGACTCCTCAAGAACCTGCCGTAACCGACCAACCATCGCGTCAACGTAGGCCACTTCCCCGTCATAGGGGCTATTGGCATACCGACTTCCAAAAGGCTCTGGGGCATCGTACGGATCATGCGGATCGTACATGTGCACCCACGCAAAAAATGGGGTGGATTGACTGCGAATCCACATGCCGGCCTCGTCCACGACGCTCTCTCCGGGTCGCTCGCCACGCATGTCGCCGGTTATTCGCTGATACGGAGCCAATCCGTCAAACTGCTCGAAACCTTGTGCAATGCCAAATTGTGCATCCAGAACAACCGTTCCAATGAAAGCCCCGGTGACATAGCCAGCAGCAACGAATTGTTCGGCCAGCGTCTTGACGTCATCCCGCAACATAAATGCGCCGTTGCTGCGCACACCATGTTCAAACGGTTGCAGCCCGGTCATGATCGAGGCGTGTGCCGGCAAGGTGACCGGTACGGTAGTGGTTACTTGCTCGAACCGAATGCCCTCAATTGCCAACCGGTCGATGTTTGGTGTCTGCACGCCATCGTACCCGTACACACCAAGCCGGTCGGCACGCAGCGTATCGATTGTGATTAGGAGTACGTTGTAGCCGTCAAGCTTGTTCGCGATTTGGCCAGAGCCTGAAGAGACCCCTAAGAAGAGGAGAACAAACAAGCCTCCGATCAAAAAAACTGTTGCCCCCTTCACCTTGCTCCCTAACCTCCCAATCCCCCGGGCCCGATCCGAAGTGGGCACACCTAGGATCTCTTGGTCGATCATCAGAAGACGAATTCTACCAGCGCCTCATGGTTTGACACCCAGGATAACGCGCGTTTCACTACCCGAAGGTAGTCCGCTAC
>JAYYTT010000226.1:0-9121 GCA_036344375.1 Acidobacteriota bacterium
GGGTAACGATCTAGTGGGCTGGAAATACCAACGCTATATCAAAGACTACCTGCGTGCGGTTGCCGCCGTCGACGATCAACTCGGCCGCGTACTCAGGTATCTGGACGAAAGCGGCCTCTCCGAGAACACAGTCATCGTGTACAGCTCCGACCAAGGTTTCTTCCTCGGCGACCACGGCTGGTTCGACAAGCGTTGGATGTACGAAGAATCATTTCGCACACCACTACTCGTCCGTTGGCCCGGGGTCATAGCCCCGGCGACGTCGGATGCACACTTAGTACAAAACCTCGATTTCGCGCAGACCTTTCTCGATATTGCCAACGTTGACGCACCAACAGAAATGCAAGGGCGGTCTCTGGTCCCGTTACTACGCGGAGAGGATCCGGCGAATTGGCGGACGTCAGTCTACTACCACTACTATGAATATCCGGCGGTGCACAGCGTCCAACGCCACTACGGTGTGCGAACCGCGCGCCACAAGTTAATCCACTACTACAACCTTGGGGAATGGGAGCTTTTCGATCTAGAAACAGACCCCGACGAGCTAACCAACTTATACAACAACCCTGCTTACGCCAACATCGTTGCGGACCTCAAAGCGGAACTCATCCACTTGCGCCAATTGTACGCAGTTCCTGAGGTCGATCCCGATATTGAGGCTGAGCTCAAACCTCTGCAGGGATCTTCAGGCAACGACCTTAGAGGGTCGTTACAAGCGCTCAGCGAGCTACGAAATTGAATTCTGCAGGAGAGCAAAAATGACACGAGCCGTCCTAGTAGGAGTCTTAGTGTTTTGTTTGATAACACTGGCCGGCTATGTGCCTGCTGGGCTGGGGGCACAGCAAGGTGCGGGCGTAAACTGGCCCGCCTTCCGGGGTCCGAGTAGCAGCGGAATCGCTGAAGGTTTCCCTACCGCGACAACTTGGAACGCGGAGACCGGTGACAACGTATTGTGGAAGACTCCGATCCCGGGTTTATCACACTCAAGCCCAGTTGTCTGGGGTGATCGCGTGTTCTTAACAACAGCAATTAGCCCCAGCAACAACTCCCTCCGCGTCGGTTTGTATGGTGACATTGCACCGGTACGAGACGACAGCGAACACACGTGGAAAGTCTATGCTCTCAACAAATATACCGGAGCAATAGTTTGGGAACACACACCTCACACCGGGGTGCCAGCTGTTATGCGCCACACCAAGTCAACACATGCTTCGGCCACGATGGTCACAGATGGTAAGTATGTCATCGCGTATTTTGGCTCTGAAGGTCTTTACGCCTATGACATGGACGGCGAACTTTTATGGAAGAAGGACCTTGGCATTCTTGATGCTGGCTACTACCTCGTTCCCGAAGCACAATGGGGGATCGCTTCGTCGCCAATTATTTATGATGGGAAAGTTGTCCTGCAGGTAGATGTCCAGAGTGAAGCGTTCATCGCCGCCTTTGACATAGCAAACGGGGCGGAAATTTGGCGCACAAAACGTAATGACGTCCCCACCTGGGGAACCCCGAATGTCTATCTCTCAGATTACGGTCCGCAAATCGTCGTCAACGGCTACCGGCACATTGGCGCCTACAATCCAGACTCCGGCAGTGAGATTTGGGAGATGCGAGGTGGCGGTGATATCCCAGTACCAACGCCGGTGTTCGCCCACGGCTTAATTTTCATCACCAATGCCCATGGTGACTGGTCGCCAATTTACGCCATCCGGCCTGATGCCACCGGTGACATCTCGTTGGCTGAAGGCAAAAATGTCAATGATCATATCGTTTGGAGCGTTCCGCGCGGTGGCGCTTATATGGTGACGCCAATCGTTTATGGCGACTACCTGTATAACCTGCGTAATAACGGAGCGCTTGGCGTTTTTGACGCTAATACCGGCAAGCTTATGTACCAAGCCCGTCTTGGAGTCGGTGGCGGGTTTTCAGCATCCCCTGTCGCCACTGGCGGCAAGTTGTATTTTACGAGTGAAGACGGCGACGTATTCGTGCTCAAGGCTGGACCCAAGTTCCAGCTACTCGCCACCAACCAGATGGGCGAGGTGTGTATGGCAACGCCGGCAATCTCCGAAGGAATGTTGCTATTTCGCACCCAGGGCCATGTCGTCGCCATCGCGGCGGCGGCACCATGATCGGGACCCGCCCAGTCACTGCCGTAATCTGGGACTACGACGGTACTCTCGTCGATACACGGGCAAAGAACTGGAAGATTACGCGTGACATTGTGCAGCACTTTACTGGTACTGATCCTGACACGATCGAAGCCCTGAGCTCGCTCGACGGCTACACCATCGCGCTGCATCAATACCACGATTGGCGGCACCTATACATGACAGAGTTCGGCATGAGCGAAAACACACTAAGCGAAGCGGGTCGTCTGTGGACCGAATACCAACTCAGCGACGAGACCTTAGCGCCCATTTACGCCGGTGTTGAATCGGCACTAGGGAAACTGCGGAACCTGCCGCACGGCATAGTCTCGATGAATTCTAAGGACAACATCGAGCGCTCCTTGGCAAAAAAAAGCCTCCTCGACCGTTTCGAGTTCGTTATCGGGTATGAGGAAGTCTCCGAAGCCCGCCAGAAACCCGCTCCCGACGGATTATTAATGTGCCTCGATCAGCTTACCGGCATGGCCCCGGGACACGTAGCTTATGTTGGCGATCATCAAATAGACATCGAATGCGCACGCAACGCCAATGAAGCCTTGGCTTCTGATGGTTGCGACATACATGTGTTCGCAATCGGGGCCGCCTACGGCATCGGAGCTGAGTTCAGCGCTTGGCCTGAGGAGCCTGACTACACCGCACAATGCCCAGATGACATCGTCTCGATTGTCCGGCGGTGACAACCTTGGTGTTGTCTAGCCTTCAAAAACGCCAAAGCGTCAACGAGTCAAGATCCTTGATCAGCATGCCCATCGATGTAAACACCGGATGGGCCCATGTTGGCGTGTCAGCAACTTCATATTCGGCGAGCGGCTCATAAACATCGGTGATCACGTTGATGATTACTAAGCGTGCATCATCGGTCAGGAATACAACTCGATCACCTAAAGCAACGATCGACGCATTCTCACCTTCTCTCCCGCGACTCGCCCAGATCGGTTCGCCAGTTTCAATGTCCACACAGATGAATTGACCTGCACGCTTGTGAGTCATGCCAAAAAGGCGATTGCCGACAACAACAGGAGAGTTCATATAGAGAGGAAGGCGTTTGTTGCGCCAGATTTCATTTGATTTCCAATCGCCTGTCCCCTGCAAACTCGTTTCTACCTGGCTATCAACCAATTGACCAGGGTTAGACGGGCCCAGAGAAACTGCGAAGAGATCTTCATCAAGGCCAGAAAAAATGAGTTTCTCACCAAAAGCCAATGGGGTAACTGAGTTCTGCCGAGAAGCGGTTGTAAACGGCATGCCCCAAAGTGTCGCACCACCATCAGCGTCTAGAGCAATGATGTGCTTGTCGGATTGGGTGACTATGACATCGATACCCGCAATCTGCACGACGATAGGTGAAGCATATCCCGGTGTGAATTCGTTGTTAGACCAGCGAGTCTCACCAGTGGCTATGTCGAAAGCTGCAACCGCGCCCTCCTGTTCCCAGCCAATGTGAACAACGAGCTTATCGTCGACAACGACTGGCGACATCGATGTGCCATAGATCGGTGCCGTCTCCGGATATATGTCTGAGAATTCCCGCTGCCACAACAGTTCGCCGGTCGCAGCGTTGAACGCCGAGAGAGTCTCTGTAATTCCAAAGGTGAATAATCGACCGTCCGCATAGATCGGTGTGGACTTGGGTCCGGGCCCATGGGAGCGCGCCGCTGGATGCATCGTGTAGGGAGTATCGTAGCCTCGGCGCCACATTTCGATACCATCGGCCAACCCCAAGGCAGACACTATCTCCTGCTCCCCCTCGCGGCTATGTATAAACACCACATCATCCACGACCACCGGACTAGCGTGTCCTAGGCCTACGGGGACCTGCCACACACGGGTCAGCTCAGATGGAAGCTTGACCGGCAATGTCGAAGCATCCCCGACACCGTTACGAGCCGGCCCTCGCCACTGATTCCAGGCCCGCGACTGCTCTGTTGCCATCGCAGAAGCCACGGAGAAAAGTAACCAGCTGGCAGTAACCACACGAATCGCGATGCTGTTTCGGCTCATTCGAAGACCTTACCGTAAAGCAAAATCCTGGAACATCGACCCCAGGACCGGTAAAGCAGAACCTTCATGCTAAAAGAGCCTCTAATCAATCAGTTCTTTGAGCGACTTGCCACGCAGAGGGTGGCGCAGCTTGCGGAGAGCCTTGCCCTCGATCTGGCGGATTCGTTCCCGGGTCACAGAGAAAAAATCACCTATCTCCTCGAGGGTATAAACGCGCTCCTCATTGATACCGAAGCGCATACGCACAACCTTTTCTTCGCGTGGGGTCAGTGTCGACAGCACTCTTCGAGTCTGCTGGCTGAGGTCTTTGGCAAGCAAGGTCTCGACCGGTGAAATGGCGTCCTCATCAGCGATGAAGTGACCTAAGGTTGACTCGCCGTCCCCTTCGTCGCCGATTGGCGTATCCAGTGAACTAGTTTTCTTGCCGGCCTGCAACGCAAGCTTAACGGTCTCGATGGGTACTGCCATCGCATCCGCGATCTCTTGCGGCTCCGGCTTGCGGCCCAACTCCTTATAGAGTTCCGTAGCCGTCTGTGAAACCTTGCGCATGGTCTCGGTCATGTGCACCGGCACGCGAATAAGCTTGCCTTTGTCGGCGAGTCCTCGCGTGATCGCCTGGCGGATCCACCAGGTCGCGTAGGTGGAAAACTTGAAACCTTTTGTATAATCGAATTTCTCGACCGCACGCATCAGCCCGATGTTGCCTTCCTGAATCAGGTCTGAAAACAACAGGCCAAAGTTTGTGTACTTCTTTGCAATTGAGATAACGAGGCGCAGGTTACGCTCTGTGAGCTCGCTTTTAGCCCACTCCATACTGGATTCCGAGTCTTCAACCGCACCGAGATAGCGGATCAGTTCCTTACGGCTGACCAAGTGTTTCTTGCTAAGTTGCTTAAGGCGCTTGTCGTCATCAGCGTAATCCGCCCGAGCTAGGTCGCCCGCCAATCGACGCATCCGCATGATGATTTCTTCGATGAACTTATCGGTGAGGTCAAGCTCCTGTAGCTCTTCACCCATCGTGCCATGGATTTCAATGAGTTCGAGCCGGACCTTCAACTCCGTATCATCGCGCAGCTTCCGGTTGAGCTTGGCCCGAACTTTGCCGAGATTGCTACGCAGCTTCTCGAGCTTGCGCAGAGTAGAAAAGATTTTCCTGCGCGTCTTAGTTTTTTGTCCGGGTCGCTTGGTGAATTGGTCGAGGGGCAGCTCCTCGCTCCTGAGATCATCGAGGCACTCGAGCACGTACTCACTAGCGAGCGGGCACGTCAGCGCCGCTTTGACAATTCCCAGCTGGCCCTGTTCGATGGCTCGGGCAAGCCGCACTTCACCCTCGCGATCGAGAAGACCCTTCTGGCTCATCTCTCGAAAATAGACTTTGATGGGATCCGCGCTGTCAGAGCCTTCAATGTCGTACTGATCGACGCTGTTCGAGGAAGCTTCATCTCCCGCATCCGCTTCGGCTTTGTCTTCCTCGAAGTCAGCTCCGGGTTCGTCGTCGAGTACTTCAATATCCATATCTTCAATCAGACCGACCATCGCACGGCGATTGGTTCCCTCTGAAGGCAAAACCCCATCGAGTTCATCTTGAGTGATGTAGCCGCGATCCTTCCCTAGTTCAACTAGGTCGTGAATCGCCTTCATCCTGTCCTCGTTCATAGACTCTCGGTCGGTTTTGCTGCAGCTTCGTGGATCACCCCGAAGTGCGCGCTTGTGACTCCCGTGCAGGGGTAGCCTTCAAAAAGGGCGTTTGGCGCTAAAAGAATGGATCTCAGGAAGATTGGACGTTCAGGAGGTAAACGGAGCCCATTTAATTAAGCAAATTTTACCCGCCCCTTGCTCCCTATTCAAGTTCGAATTCCATCCTCATTCATGCATGCTTGGCTTACTACCGTGCCCGTGAGAATGTTACCGGATTAGCCATCAGTGCCTCGTACAGGCAAAAGTCGGCTGCACCAGCATGTGGAATGAGCTGGTGGTTAACAGACTCGTGACTCTCTCTTTGTGCTGAGTAAAATGAAGAAGCAAAACATCACAGATCTTGCCAACTTTATTGAAGAAGACCTTGGCCGGGGAGACGTTACCAGCGAATCTCTCGTTCCCAAGACTCGAGAAGCACACGGAACAGTGTGCGCGGCAGAGACCGGTATACTTGCAGGACTTGAAGAAGCCGCTTTGCTGGCCGCGAGTGTCAGTCTAGAAATCACCACTTATGCAATCGATGGCGATGATTTCCTCCCCGGTCAAATCGTGATCGAACTCACTGGTGCTGCACGTGCTGTTCTCGGCATAGAACGTACGATGCTAAACGTGATGAGCCACATGAGCGGGGTCGCGTCAGCGACACACCGAGCCATTACAGCCGTGACCGAGGCACACAAAGGGTTACACGCCGACAATCCGCCCCGGATCACTGCCACCAGAAAGACTCTGCCAGGGTTACGGACGTTGCAAAAAAAAGCGGTCGTTTTGGGGGGCGGTCTCCCTCATCGACTCGATCTGGCGGAAGCTGTGCTGATCAAAGACAATCACCTTATGATCGTCACTGATGTCGCGTCTGCGATTGCACGCGTTCGGGATCGATCAGAAGGGTTATCTATCGAGATCGAAGTTGAATCTCTGTCCGACGCATTGACCGCCGCCAAGGCAGGGGCCGACTGTTTATTGCTCGACAACTTCGAACCTGAAGGTATCGTCGAAATCGTCAGCGCGTTGCGCTCATCGGGTCTTCGTGATGCGATATCCTTGGAGGCATCCGGTGGCATTACCGTCGATACGGTAAGCCTTTACGCTGATACCGGCGTCGACTTCATCTCTATGGGCAGCCTGACGATGTCGGCGCCTCACATAGATTTTTCCTTGCACCTCACCTCTTGAAAAGCCCCGTGAAGCTCTTAGACGAAATCCAAAGACTTAAGATTGAACGTAACGCGGTAATTCTCGCTCATAATTATCAGATTCCCGCGATTCAAGACGTGGCTGATTTCATCGGCGATTCTCTTGGTTTGTCGCTACAGGCACAGGCAACGGATGCTGAAACAATCGTGTTTTGCGGTGTCCACTTCATGGCCGAAACAGCCGCCGTGCTATGCCCTGACAAAACGGTCCTCATTCCCGACCTGGAGGCGGGATGTTCACTAGCTTCGACGATAACAGCTAGCCAACTTAGGACATGGAAGGAAGAACATCCAGGAGCGGCCGTAGTGGTGTACGTCAACTGTTCTGCTGATGTAAAAGCCGAAGCTGACTACTGCTGCACATCGGCGAACGCTCTGCGGATTGTAGAGTCGATCCCTGCTGATCGAGAAATCTTGTTCGCTCCGGATATGTTCCTTGGCGAATATATACGTGAGAAAACCGAACGCACTATTCACGTCTGGATGGGCGAGTGCCATGTGCATGCCGCCATCCGCCCAGTCGACGTTGACGAACAACTGGCCCAGCACCCTGAAGCCGAATTGCTCATTCATCCAGAGTGCGGCTGCGTGTCTAACGTAATGTGGCAGCTTTCGAAGGGCGATCTTCCCGCTGATCGTACACGGATTACATCAACTACAGGCATGATCGAAAGCATCGAATCTTCACCAGCAAGTGAATTTCTAGTCGCGACGGAGACTGGAATTCTCCACCAGATGAAGAAGCGCCACCCTAAACGGACCTTCCTGCCGGTCAAAGCAGACGCCGAATGCATGTACATGAAAATGATCACCCTCGAGAAGCTCGCCAAGGCACTTCGCGAGGGAATCCACGAGGTCCGTGTACCGAAAGAAACCGCTTCTAGGGCCCGCCTGGCCATCGAACGCATGGTCTCAATTCATTGAAAAGTAATGGGCAGGATTCACAGCGAAGTGATCCAATCCCCCATTTACGCAGCACACGATAATTTTTGACTTGGAAGCGTCAGCGTCTTTCTTTTTCCTGGAACCCAGGCAGCAGAGGGGCATCTGAAAGCACTTCAGCAGAGCGCTCCAGGATCGCATCAAGTTCATCACGTTGAATCCAACGACCACGCAATACAACGCCCTCGATCAACGTCGTGTTCCGAATGTCATCAAGCGGATTAGCGCCAAGCAAAACTAGGTCGGCCCGCTTGCCAACCGCGATCCTCCCGAAGTCGATCTCAACCGTGGTTGCTGTTTCGAAATGAATGCCTTCCGAATCAACCCGTGCATACTCAGTACGCCCTGCACCACCCCAACTGAGAAAGGTGGCTGGGCTACGCGTCGCAGCCCACAAGGCAGCAAACGGCGGTAGGCCAGCTGAAACTAGGCTTTCAAGCTCACGATGCAACGCAAAACCTGGAAGGAATAGCCATTCAGGTGAGTAGGAACCCGCCATAAGCTTGCCACCGGCACGATGCAGCCCCGCAACAATACGATTGCGCAACTCTACATAGCGCATACGAAAGCTTTCTTCGGGAGGATCCGACCAGAACCTGTCGCGATCGCGGAGCAACTCTTCACGTACGCTTGGGGAAACAAACCCATAATCAGAACTTGCTTCGATTTCTTCATCCGAACGACCGGTACCAAATGAAGAATTGAGGAATGCCAACGTCGGTGTATTCCAAATCTCGGATTCGACGGTGGCACGAACAACCGTCTCGATGCGCCCGATGTTAAGTTTCTCAATTTCGGCCCAATTCTCAACAACCCACACCCCAACACCGGACAAACCTTTGGCTCGGGGTGTAGCCTCATCCATCAGCGTCTCCAAGTATTGATCTAGATGCTCAATCTGATGCGCTGACTCAAGAGCACGTCCTAATCCTATGTCGGGGCCGACGTCACCGATGACCGGCAAGCGTCCGCGTGCGGTCAGAACGATGCCTTCGTAGATATCTGCCGTAATTCCAAACGTCAGCTTGATGAAGTCGTAGCCAGCAGCTTCAAACTCTCGTACAGCGGCTGCGGCTTCGAATGGGGTTGCCACCATTCGACTATTCGCTGCGT
>JAYYTT010000227.1:0-3685 GCA_036344375.1 Acidobacteriota bacterium
GAAACTCGAAGTCTGGCGGTGCCAAGCTCCTCTGACAGTATTCCCACTTCTGCTGATCAGGAAGATCATGTCTCAATGGGAGCGTGGGGCGCGTGGAAGGCTTGGCAGGCTGTAGCCAATTGTCGACGTGTTATCGCCATTGAAGTGCTATGTGCTTGCGAAGCGTTGGAGTTTCATTCGCCCATATTGCCGGCACCTAACCTGCGTGGCTTCAGGGGTCGAGTCCGCGAAATGGTCGAACCGTTAACGGGGGATCGTGTCTTAGCTCCAGATATTGCGCGGATCGAGGCAGCGCTTCTCGAGGGAGATTTGCTGGGGCGGGGACGTGGCTAATGAGGCTCGTGGTGGTTTTGTTGGCATTGTCATTGCTTGGGTGTTCAGAAGGCCAACAAACTGGTGTCCTTGTCAAGAGTGTCATTGATGATCTTGCATCGCAGCGTTATGGAACGGCGACAGCACGCTATAACAGAGATGAAAGCGACATACTGAGCCCCGCTGCAGCTGCGGCATGGCGGCGGGGCCTGGAACACCAGGATGCGACAGTGCGTGAGTGGTCCGTAGACGCACTTGCCCGAATAGGAGACCCAGAGGATCTGCCGCTGATCGTGTCAGCGCTCGACGACCCGTTTCGGAGAGTTCAGGAAACGGCAGCACGTGGCATCGCCGAGATGAACCCAGTCGCTGCCCGGATAGCTTTTATTGAACGTCTAAAGTCGGGAGACCCCATGCAGCAGATGCTTTCGGCTCAGGGTCTTGGAGACCTGGGCGACCCAATCGGTGTTGATGCATTATTGGCTCAGGTTGGCAATTCTGATATCGAAGAAGCGGTCCGGGAGGTGATCGTGCAGTCACTTGCCACTATTTCCGACCCCCGGGCAATCGTGCCATTGGCAACGATCGCTGCTAACACTGCCAATGGTGTTCAATTACGACGGAATGCCGCTGACGCTCTTTCTACATTTGAGCAAGAGGCTGCCACGTCAGCGCTCTTCGAACTCCTGGACAGCGGCGATAGCTACGTGGAGGAAGTCGCGAGACGGACTATTGCAGCCCGTCGCTGAATTCGGATGTTGACATGGCCCGCATTGCTTCCATGGCGGCAGCTGCACGCGCGTGAAGGTTATCGATCGTTAACCAAAGCCAAGCACCGTGGTGGTCAGGGCGGACGGAAATGGCGTGGAGGCCAGGGGTTCCGGTGACCAGTAACGGACTGTCGATCTGCACGCCATCGCCGGTTCCAACAACAACATTTGCATCAAGTAATGCTGTTGAGACTTCACTGGTATCGACATCGGGAACGTAGAGTGACATTGCCATCCCATGAAACACCGGGGCCTGCACTATCTGTATTGGAGGGGCCACGAAGCTGAGCTTTTCGAGTTCGCTGACCAGCACCTTTTGAGCTTCACCCTGCAAGCAGGCAGTTGGCCAGAGGTCGAAGGCCAACTGGCGCCCGAAGATCGCGTCATCAACTTCCTCAAGGTTTAGCACCGCTATTGATTGTTGTGAGAGTTCCTGAAGTCCAGCTTCTCCTAGGTCTGAAGCAGGGAGGAAGATAGTTGCGGAGACTTGCTCGCCAAGCTTGCCGAGTGCTGCAAGGGTCGTCCCGAGCATCAGGCAAGCGGCCGAGGGAATCACGATGGCACGCTGATCACTTGTAGCCGGCGGAGTGCTCACACCCGGTAGCCAGGTGAAAGCTCTGGGGTCGTCAGACCAAGCCTGAGTGCAATCAATTCCAAGCTTGCCGGAACTGAGAATCGCGTCTAAGGATTCCGTGGCCGTTTTTGGGTCACTACAGAAGCAAATAAGGCTGTGCGTCAGGAGAGCTTCCGACACGGTTTCGGCAAACACACGAGCCTCATCACCATATTCGGTGAGGACGCCGGCCACCTCTTTCAGGTCAAACAAACTAACGGCGTTACGGGGAACACCGGAAGCAGCTAGCTGGTCTTTGACCTCAGCCCCCAGAAGAGAAGATGCTCCTACGAGGGCCAAGCGTAATTTTTCAAGCTGCGATGATTCGGAGGGCACGGTCAGCAGGGGAGGTCAAGGAGTTTTGTCGCTACGATCAATCGTCGCGTGTTCCAAGTCGTCGTGGTAATCAACCGTCCCAACTTTACTCAGGCTGTGTTGGCGGCGACGCAGTTGGTACCAGAGTTTTTCGGTGGGACCAGAGGCGAGATAGATGGCCGCCATCAACAAGAGCACAGTTTGCGGTGCGTTAGCAACCAAGGCGAATCCGATTGCGAAAATAGCCACCCGTGGGTACGGATGGCGCGCTCGCAGGTCGATATTCTTGAACGAACGATAACGAACCTTCGATACCATGAGAATCGCAAGCATTACCACCATCGCCACAACTCCATACGATAGTGCTGGAGCAGTGACCCTGGTCGGTGAATAGAAGGCCATTGCAGCAAGCATGGCTGCAGCGGATGGTGCCGGCAGGCCGACGAAGTAACGCCGGTCCTGGTTCCCTGTGTGAACCATGAAACGAGCTAGGCGTGCGGCGCTACAGGCAAGAAAGAAAAAAGAAACCATCCAGCCGATCCGTTCTAGGTCGGAGAGTGCCCATGAGAACATCAGTGTGGCTGGGGCTATCCCAAATGTAAGGACGTCGGCAAGCGAGTCGAAGGCCCCCCCGAATGCGCTCTCGCTGTCGGTCATCCTAGCGAGCCGTCCGTCTAAAATATCAGCCACCATCCCAATGCCGATGGCCATTGCCGCTTGTGCGTATTCACCCTGTAGTGTTGCGATTAGGCTGTAGTGCCCACAAAAAAGGTTGCCCACCGTAAATAAGGAGGGTAGGAGAGGAACACCTCGTTTGAGTTTTTGTGTTGTTTTAGGTTTCTGAATCATGGTTGTCTTGCTCTGGTGCCTTGGCAATGACTGTCTTGCCCGCTCGAACCGATCCCCCTACGGATACCACAGAAGAGTATCCAGTCGGTAGCCTTAGTTCGGCGCGAGAGCCAAATTTAATAAGCGCGATCCGTTCACCTCGTTCGAGATATTTCGGTGGAATGACAAAGGGCACAACTCGACGGGCTAAAGCGCCAGCAATTAGTGATAGTTCCACCTTGCCGAGTGGTGACATGATAACCACCCGGTGGCGGGCATTCTTAGAAGCTTGTTCCCGGAAGGCCATAGCATGCCCGCCCGTAATATGTTCCCATTCTATAAGCTGGCCAGCGAGGGGCGACCGAGTAACATGTACATTGAAAACCGATAAGAAAATAGCAATTTCGATGCCATTTTCAGTGGAGGAAACCTCTACTACTTTGCCGTCCGCTGGTGACAGTATGCAACTCGGCGAATCATCTGATTCGCGTTGCGGGTCGCGAAAAAATGCTCCCAATGAGGCTGTAAGCAGCGCGAGAAAAAGTGTTGCCAGCTCGTATCCTGCTGAGGCTGTGGCAGCGGCAACCAAGCCGACCGGGAGAACGTAAGGTAGGGCCTCTGACCGGAGAAACATAGACCAGCGACCTTACCTTGTTGGGACCTGGTTCGAGGTCAGTGGGTGACGGCGAGCTTTTCGCGTCGATAGTCTCGGATTAAAGTGGCCATCTGATCTTTAAGAACCAACTTGTGTTTTTTAAGCTGGATTTCCTCAATCCACTCTTCCTCGGTAGGGGCGGGCATTTTTGCCAGTTCTTCCAGACGGCACTCAAAACCGGCGTGTTGCCTG
>JAYYTT010000228.1:0-8122 GCA_036344375.1 Acidobacteriota bacterium
TCTCTAATCCTCTACCGCCATTACCGGCGTTCTTTCCATATGACCAGTTAGACGGCCAGCTAGGGTTTCTGTATAACTTGGATCCGGCCGAGGTTACCTTTCCATCGCAACGTTGAGAGTCGCTCACGGGTGTCTCACAAGTTCTTCCGCTGGACTACTAGGAAATGATTGAATTCTTGAAACAAGGCGGCCCGGTGATGTGGCCCCTTTCCCTATGCTCCGTGTTGGCGTTGGCCATCATCGCGGAGCGACTTATTAACCTTCGACCCGCTAAGGTGCTTCCGGATGATGAGGTCGAGCATCTAGGTTCGCTTATCAGTGGTGGACTCCTGGAGCAGGCGGAAGACTATTGCGAACGTCGCCCGGGGCCACTTACCAATATTGTCGCAGCTGCCTTGGATGCCCGATCCGAGCCACCAGAGGGAATTCGACAGGTGGTTGTTGACCAGGGTCGCCAGGAGGTTCCTCGATTGCAGAAGTATCTGGGGGTGCTGGGCACAGTCGCCAGTGTTTCTCCTTTGCTTGGGTTGCTCGGTACGGTTCTCGGTATGATTGAGGTCTTTCGGATCGTTTCGAACCAAGGGATAGGGCAGGCTGACTCGCTTGCAGGAGGAATTTCCCAGGCGATGATCACGACGGCGGCGGGTCTGACAATCGCGATTCCATCGTTGGTTGCCTACAACGCTTTCTCTGACAGGGCCAACTCTTTAATCCTTGAAATGGAACGCTTGGCGCTTGTTTTTATCAAGCAGATCATGCACCAGCGCGACAGTAGCGGGGTCGAAAAACCGGTGCCACTTGCTGTTCCTTCGGAGGGGGGACAGTAGGCGATGTTTTCGGACGATCAGTCGAGGCGGCGAGTTAGCCTCGACATTTCACCACTGCTGGACGTTGTCTTCCTGTTACTTATCTTCTTTCTCGTCACTACGACGTTCATGCCCGATGCAAGCATGGAACTAGAGCTCCCAGAATCAACCACTGCTACTCAGTCTGAGGTTGTGCCGACCATGGTTACAGTTGGTGAAGATGGTGGTGTTCAGATCGATGGTGACAGTGTTTCAATCCAGGAATTGGAGCGCGCCGTTGCTGCGTTATTGCCAGAGGAGCGGGAGAAGATAACCGTTCGCGCTGATGCCCGTGTTGATTATGGCGTCATCGTTCGCATCATCGACGCCCTACGCAATGCTGGCGTCGATGCTTTATCGTTGCCTATGGATACGGTTCAGGGCAACGCGGGGCGCGAGCGATAGGCGGGGCGCAAGCAAGTATCCGGCGTTATCTCTCGAATGCCTAGCCAATCTCCTGTGATCGTGGTTGTTGGGCCGACGTCCGCAGGCAAATCTTCCCTGGCTGTTGCGGTTTCCGAGTGGTTCGGGGGCGAGGTTGTCTCTGCTGATGCATTTCAGGTTTACCGGGGCTTAGATATTGGTACCGGTAAAATAGACGCAAGCTCAGCGCGCGGAATCCCACATCACTGTATCGACGTTGCCGACCCCAATGAACACTACAGTGCAGGTCGGTACGCGCGTGAAGCATCTTCAGTAATCTCTGCGGTCCAATCACGGGGGAACATGGCAGTAATAGCTGGGGGTAGTGGTTTCTATATTCGTGCCCTAATCAATGGTTTGACCCCACTACCCAAGCAAGATGAGCGTTGGCGTAACGCCCTTGAAGCTGTGGAAACTAGCCGTGGCTTCGGCTACCTGTTTACGATGTTGCAGGTACTAGACCCCGAGTGGGCACAGGCAATAGGCAAGTCTGACCGCCAACGAACTTTCCGTGGTCTGGAGGTGACGTTGCGACTTGGTGTCCCGATGAGTGTCCTCCTTGAGCAGCAAGGATGGAGCGGCCCACACTTTGATGCAATTTGGGTTGGACTGACCAGCCCGCGGAAGCAGCTATACAAGCGCATCGAGGGGCGCATTGACAAAATGCTCTCAGATGGGTGGTTGGATGAAGTGCGGCGTCTGCTTAGTAGCGGGTGCACACCAGAATCGCCTGGAATGCGGGCAATTGGCTACCGAGATCTCGTTGCTCATCTCGCGGGTGAAATAAGCCTCGGTGAGGCGCGCGAAGCGGTCGTCCGTGCCACACGTCAGTATGCTAAGAGACAACTAACTTGGTTTCGGCGCCAATCACCAGCGATATTTTTCGAGATTGATGAGGCTGATGATGCAAATCGGAAGCGGGTCTATGACGAAATCCGTGCTGACCTTGAAAATAGGCTGACGTGCTACCGTTACCAGCACGAGCCTGGCTGAAGCATGTGGATTGATACGTTTCCAACCTTTCGCGCGGTTCTCGTTGCCATATCGCTGATTATGCTATCCGCGTGCGCGACGACGGACACTCGCATGGCGCCATCGGTGGCGGTGGATATCCTAGTGCGCCGCTACGTGCTTGATTATGCACACGTACCACCCGCGCCTGGCGATCTCGCTCCAGATATCCAGCCAGCCTGGGCCGCGTTGCGCGCGGGTGACAGTCTTGAAGCCCGTCAAGTGCTCGATTTGGCAACAACGGAAAGCCGTGACACAGCAGGGGCTAATACCGCAGAAGGCCTACTTTTGTTGGCAAGTGGCGCTACTGCTGAGGCTTACTCCTGTTTTCAGCGGGCAGTGGCCCAATCTCCCGACTACCCGATTGCCTTGTATGGCCTAGGGTTTCTTGCAGAGGCCCAAGGTGACCGCGCTGCGGGATTCAACTGGTACCGTCAGGCTGTTAACGCCGACCCCGGCCTGTCGGCGGCAGTTGTGCGCCTCCAGGTGTTGGAGCTTGAAGAGGCCCAAGAACTTGTCTCTCAGGGGGAGCAGGCGGAGGAGGCTGGAGCTACTGCCGCTGCCCTGGTCGCGTACGAATCAGCACTACAACTTGGCCCTAATATTCTTGAGCCATACCTTCGAATCGCTGAGATTCAGCGTCGTTCTAGTAACCTTGATTCAGCCGTACGAACCTTGCGCTTGGCGCGCGACCGGATCGGCGAACTGCATGTGATCCTCGAACCGCTTGGTCGTGCTTTGCAAGACAATGGTGAATATGGCGACGCATATGGAGTCTTCCAAGCGCTTGAAGACATCGTTCCTGGGGATCCAAAGGTGCGTGCCCTGGTAGAGGTGGCAGGCGAGCTTTACTTCACTTCAGATCTGCCGGTGGAGTATCGCGGATTGGAGCAGAAGCCGATGATCGTTCGCGAAGACTTAGCTGCGCTGATCGCCATCCAACTTGAAGATCTCAGGGAGCGTGTTAGGGAATCGCTCTCCGGGGTGATCATGATCGATATCGATGACTCATGGGCTCAGGACTATATTCGCGAGGTCGTTGCATGGCGGATTATGGAGCCGTTCCAGAATCATGCTTTTCGCACAGACCTTGAGGTCAGTAGGATGATGTTCGCTGAAGTGGTGTATCGGGTCCTTGAACTCATTGATGCCACCGGAAAGATCCACCCGGTCAGTCCCACCGATGTTAGTTCGGCTCACTACCTTTATGAGCGGATCCTTGTAGTGGTTGGTCAGGGTATCCTCCCCCTGGGGCCTCGAAACACCTTTGGACTTCTCGAGCCGGTATCAGGCAAAGAGGCCGCAGCAGCAATGCAGCGGCTAGTACGTTTGGCGCGTAGCTCTGGCGATTGATCTATTTAAGGCTCCGCGATAGCATAAAATTTCTCTTGCATGCTCCTTTTACTCTCCCTGGTGCGCGATCAATTGCTTATAGGTTCGTAGATGAGCGACCCGGATTTTCCCGCCTGCTCTTCGACCCGTGAGTCACTCTCGGTTGTTGACGGAGATAAGGTCGAAGTGGCTTTTGAGGCAGACCCTCTAAGGGTAGTGGTAAGCAGTGTGCTTGCTTGGGTGATGCCCGGACTTGGGCACATTGCTAGTGGACGCGTTATGCGAGGCATCGTGTTTGCGATTGTCGTGCTGTCACTATTTCTTGGTGGCATCCTGTTGGATGGGAAGGTCTACCGGCCCGAGCCTGGGCAGCCGCTCAGTTATCTTGCTGCCGTGGGTGCGGCTGGCGTGGGCCTTCCGTATGTTGCTGCCCACCAGGCCGGGTGGAATCTCGGGGATATTCGGTCGCAAAGCCATGAGTATGGGAACACATTCACACTTGTAGCTGGTCTGTTGAACTTGTTGATCGTACTTGATGCTTACGACATCGCGGCCGGCAGGCGCTAGGAATCGCGGTGCACAGTCACTTTTTGTACATGGTGGTCTTTGCTGCGGCGGTTGGCGTTGTTCTCGGGGCTATGTTGCGCAGGGAGTTGGGTGAGGCGGTGTGGCTCGCAATGTGGATTACCTTAGGAATGGTTGGAACGGCCCTGCTTCTCGCTTGGGCGATGTACTTCGTTTCACACTGAGATATCGGCTGACTTGGCAATCACACTGTTGTATTGGTTCCCGGCAATCGCCACTGCTTCTCTTATAGCATGGCTTTCGCACCAGCCGTCCCTCCCCGATCTGCCAGGTCCAATCGAAATTCCTGATTGGTTTGCTCACATACTTGAGTATGGCTTCTTTGAGTTAACCGTTCTTTACGGGATTACCCGAGGATTCCAGGAGGGGAGACGCACGATGGTTCGAGTTGTTGCCTCTGTAACCATGGGTAGCCTTTATGGAATTACTGACGAGTGGCATCAGAGTTTCACGTTTGGCCGGGATGCCTCGGTATGGGACTGGACGGCCGACACGGTTGGCGCGGTTCTAGCTGGGTCCATGGTTATTGGTATATGGCGACGGATGGCTGCCTTACAGCCACGGGTGTAATATTCCTCTTCATACAAGTTGGGCATTGATTCGAGCGCTTTACTTCAGGGGCATCTCTTGCTCCGCCGCCGATGCTCCATCTTCCGCTCGCTCTCGGAAATCGGAAGTGACAAGTTGATGAATAGAATGATTCAGATCATCGAGGATTCCCGCAACTTAGGGAGAAGCGGTTGAAGCGCATCGCGGTGATCCCAGGAGACGGCATTGGCAATGAGGTTACAGAAGCCGCGATGCACGTCGCGGAGGTTGCTGCGGCGACTTTTGGAGTCGATGTCGAGTGCAAATGGTTCGATTACGGTGCCGACACCTACCTGAAAACAGGTGTTGGGCTTCCAGAGGGTGCCCTCGAGAGTTTGCGGGACGACTTCGATGCTATTTACCTTGGGGCTTTGGGTGATCCTCGCATTCCCGATATGGCGCATGGCAAGGAAATCCTGCTTGGTCTGCGCTTTGGTCTTGACCTGTTTGTGAATTATCGCCCGGTCAAACTTCTCAACGAGCGCCTTTGTCCTCTGAAAGACCGGACAGTCGAAGATCTCGATTTCGTTGTTTTGCGAGAAAACACTGAAGGTGCGTACGTTGGGGTTGGGGGAATCTTCAAGCAGGGGACCGCTGATGAAGTAGCGCTGCAGGAGGATGTGAACACGAGGAAGGGTGTCGAACGTATAATTCGCTATGCTTTTGAGTATGCTCGCAACCATGGGCGTAAGAGCGTCGTTATGAGCGACAAAAGCAACGTGCTGCGCTACGGACACGATCTGTGGCAGCGTGTTTTCGAGGAAGTACGGGTCGAGTACGAAGACATTGAGTCTTGGCACCTGTTCGTCGATGCTCTCTCAATGCAAATTGTAAAGAACCCGGCGCAGTTTGATGTCATTGTCACGTGCAACATGTTCGGCGACATCATCACAGACCTTTGCGCAGAACTTCAAGGTGGTCTGGGTGTGGCATCTTCCGCTAATCTGAACCCGCAAACCGGTGCAGGGCTTTTTGAGCCGGTTCACGGGTCAGCGCCGAAATATTCCGGCCAAGGCGTGGCGAACCCGTTGGCCGCCATTCTCACGTCGCAACTGATGTTCGAGTTTCTCCAGTATCATGAAGTTGGCGCGGCGATCGAGAATGCTGTTCGCGCATCGATCATTGACGGCCAGGTAACTCGTGATCTCGGTGGCAACCTTAAGACTGAAGAGGTTGCTATTGCGGTTGCCGACCGGGTCGGCGGGTGAATTACGGAGAAGTCGAATGAGCCAAGAAGCATGGATTCTGGAGGGCGCACGCACGGCGATGTGCCGCTACGTTGGCCAGTTTGCTGACGTCTCGGCCATTGAGTTAGGGGCGGTTGCATCCAAGGGTGCTTTAGATCGCTCCGGGACTGATCCGGCCCACGTAGACCATGTCATCATTGGCAATGCCCAGCAAACATCCCCGGACGCCATCTATGGAGCGCGCCATGTTGGACTAAAGGCCGGTGTTAGCGAAGCGACGCCAGCATTAACCGTGAATCGGTTGTGTGGGTCTGGCATTCAATCGATTCTTGCGGCGACACAGTTGCTACATCTCGGGGAAGCTGACGTAGTTCTCGCAGGTGGTATGGAGAATATGAGCCAGGCACCTCACGTCATTTACGGAGCACGAAAAGGCTTTTCCCTGGGTGGCGGGAAAATGCAGGATTCGTTAACGCTGGCCCTACTGGATCCTTATTGCGGCTGCACCATGTCGCAGACTAGTGACAATTTATCCAATCGCTTCGAGATTAGCCGTGAGGAGCAAGATAAATACGCACTCGGTAGCCAGCAAAGGGCAGCAGGAGCCCAAGAACGTGGGCTATTTGCCGAAGAGATCGTTCCGGTTGAGGTTAAGACTCGCAAGGGTACACACTTCGTCGATACGGACGATCACCTTCGGCCGGAAACCATGCTCGAGGATTTGGCCAAGCTCAAGCCGGCATTTGGCCCAGACTCTTACGTCACCGCCGGCAATGCCAGCGGAGTGGTTGATGGTGCTGCTGCCGTTGTGGTGGCGAGCGCAGAATGGGCCGTAGAACACGGCAAGAAACCAATCGGAAAGGTCATTTCGTGGGGAATAGTCGGAGTGGAACCAGCTTACATGGGAATCGGTCCCGTACCTGCCAGCAAGTTAGCGCTTCAGAAAGCTGGATGGGGACTTGAAGATGTTGATCTTGTCGAGGTAAATGAAGCATTCGCCGGGCAGTATCTTGCAGTGGAACGAGAGCTTGGCCTCGATCGTGAACGCACCAACGTCAACGGTGGCTCAATTGCGCTTGGTCATCCTTTGGGGGCGACTGGGACTCGTTTGGTTTACACGCTACTCAAGGAACTGAATCGTCGCGGTGGTGGTCGTGGTCTGGCGACTGCGTGCATTGGTGGTGGTCAGGGCATCGCGATGTGCGTGGAGGTCGATGCCAATGTCATCTGACAGTGGTGACTATGAGAACCTGATTGTCGATTTTAAGGACACCGTTGCTACCATCACGATCAACCGTCCCGATGTTCTCAACGCACTTAATGCTGAGACCATCCGTGAGCTTGGTGAGGCGGTTGACTTCTTGGCGGCAGACGACAGGTGCCATGTTCTAATTATTACCGGTGCTGGTGAACAAGCATTCGTGGCAGGGGCAGATATAAGTGTGCTAGCCACCTACGACCCGGTAGACGCACGAGAGGCTGCGCGCTTCGGACAGGCAACTTTCGATAAGATCGAGGAGTGTGGTAAGCCTGTTATAGCAGCAATTAACGGGTATGCGCTTGGAGGTGGTTTTGAGCTCGCGCTAGCATGCCACATACGATTTGCAGCGGAAGGTGCGCAGATGGGCCTGCCGGAAATCAACCTCGGGGTTATTCCTGGGCATGGTGGGACTCAACGTGTGACAAGGTTGCTTGGGAAAGGTGCGGCGATCGAACTGGTTTGCAGCGGCGCCCACGTAAATGCCACCGATGCCTTAAGCCTCGGTTTGGTAAACGCTGTCCATCCAGCTGATTCGTTGATGGAAGCTGTCTATGAGTTCGCCGCAAAGTTGGCCGGAAAGCCACGGATTGCGATGCGATATGCACTGGAAGCCGTTAACCAGGGTTTGAACGTGACGCTAAAGGAAGGTCAGGCGATTGAGGCCGACCTCTTTGGTTTATGTTTTGCTACTGAGGACCAGACTGAAGGGATGAATGCATTTCTGGAGAAACGGAAAGCGAATTGGAAAGGTCGTTAAAGGCCAAGGAAATTACGGCGACTATGTCGGAAAAATCTAGTCTTATTTACGACTGGAATCTCCTGGGGGGCTCCTGGCAGCAGGTGGGCCCTGTGGAGTTTAACGACGAGACTCTTCGAGATGGGCTCCAGTC
>JAYYTT010000229.1:0-5627 GCA_036344375.1 Acidobacteriota bacterium
CACTCTGCCTCAGGAAGACGTGTCACAGCTAAACGTAAAGGCCACGAATCACTCAATACAACCTTGCACCGACTGCAATTAAAGAAATGCCAAAGAATGCCTTCCTTGCGCCCTGGTCCCACAGTGGCGATGGAAATCGCCATAGTGCACCCTCATTCCCCTGTACATCACGCTAAGCAGTTCGCCATCAAACACCAGGAGGACCACACATGAATTACTCCCTCCCTAACCTACATACTCTCCTAATGGCATTAACCATCTTTCTTGCGAGCTCTGTCGGCGCCTGTGCCCCAACTGCTGAGCCCCCCGCGTCAATCAAGCTTGAAACAATTGCCAATGAGCTATCGATACCGGGAGAGGCCGAACTGATTGACCTTACCTATCCATTAAGTCCCGACTCTCTCTATTGGCCAACCGGATCCAGGTTCGAACACCAACAACTCGATTGGGGCATGAGTGAAGGTGGTTATTGGTATGCGTCGGCAGCCTTCAGCTCCCCCGAACACCTGGGCACCCATCTTGACGCACCGATTCACTTCGGTGAAAACGGGTGGACAAATGCAGACATCCCTATAGAACGTTTATTTGCTCACGGGGTAGTTATCGACATAACTAGCAAGTCAAACGCTAGCGCCGATGCCACTCTCTCAGTGGATGATATTGAGGCGTGGGAGGATCGTAACGACACCCTCCAAGAAGGAAGCATAGCCATCATCCGTACCGGCTGGGCCTCACAATGGACAGATTGGGAAACCTATTACGGATCCTCGACACCTACAGATGTCGCCACACTCCACTTCCCCGGCATTTCTCCCGAAGCAGCACAGGCACTCGTTAATCGTGGCATTTTTGGAGTCGGTATCGATACAGCAAGTATCGACCCAGGCAATAGTTCAAGGTTCGAGGCGCACCAAATATTGGCAGCGGCAAACGTTTTCAATCTCGAAAACCTAACCAATGTCGACGGCTTGCCGGAGGCTGGTTTCGATATCATCGCTCTGCCAATGAAAATCAAAGGCGGGACCGGCGGGCCAGCTCGGGTTGTCGCTATAGTTGCTCAGCGGTGACGAGAGCAAACCCTGGTATTGTCCATCGTAGAAATCAACTTTCGTTTAATCCCCAGTTTTCAACAAAGACAGGTAACAACCGATGAGAAAAACCACAGTGACCCCCCGTTCGTTCGCCATTGCGCTCACCTTGGCGGCTGTTCTTATCTCCTTTCTTCCCTTGGTTGCTGAAGCGCAAGACTCGATTACCCCACCCGACGAATTCTTCGGCCACCAACTCGGCGCGGATCGTATTTTGGCGCGCTGGGATCGGATGGTTGAGTACTTCGAACTCCTCGAAGAAGAAAGTGATCGAATCGAAGTCTCCAACTTAGGGCCAAGCACCGAAGGCCACCCCTTCTTGCTGGTGACTATCAGCTCTCCGGAGAATATTGCCAATCTCAATCGAATCGCTGAAATCAGTCGCACACTAGCGGATCCACGCGGTGTACAAGAGGCCCAAATCGAGGCAATGATCAGCGAGGGAAAGGCTGTTGTCAGCCAGTCGCTTGGCCTTCATTCCACCGAGGTTGCCGGTTGCCAGTCGGGGCCCGAAATCGCCTACGACTTTGTTGCCCGTAACGACGAGGAGGCCATGCGAATCCTCGATGAGACCGTGCTTCTTCTACTGCCCTGCATAAATCCTGATGGCCAGGTATGGGTCACCGATTGGTACCGCCAATGGGTTGGTACTGAATACGAAGGCGCAGGCCTGCCCTGGCTGTATCACACTTACTCGGGCCACGACAACAACCGGGACGGAGACTTCCTGAATCTGGTCGAATCCACTTACATTGCAAAGGTGCTGTACCGCGAGTGGACGCCGCAGGCTTATGTCGACCACCATCAGATGGGTGGCGGCGGTGCACGAATGTACGTGCCACCGTATAGCGATCCCATCCGCCCCTACGCTGATCCACTGATGTGGCGTGAGCTCTCCTGGTACGGCGCACACATCGCCTACAAACTCGAAGAAGCCGGTAAGGCAGGCATCATCAACGCTGCTCAGTATCCGGGCTGGGGCCACTTTGGCTGGCACTGGATCACGCCGTTCCACAACATCGCTGGGATGTTGACCGAGTCGGCAAGCGCTCAGCTGGCGACGCCCGTGTACGTTGATCCTGATCAATTGTCGGGCGGAGCCCGCCAACTGCCCGAGTACGAAGCCCAATCAACCATGCCGAATCCATGGCCGGGTGGATGGTGGCGCGTGCGGGACATCGTCGAGATGCAGAAGATCGCCGCCTGGGCGCTGCAGGACATGGCAGCTCGAAATCGCGAGACCGTGCTGCGAAACCAGTATCTCAAAGCGTCCCGGCAAACCGAGCGCGGGGCGACCGATTCGACTAACGCTTTCGTGATTCCGTCGACACAACACGATCCGCTCACGACCGTGAAGATGATCAACACATTGATGCTGTCAGACGTGGAGATACAGATCGCCGAGTCACGGTTTGAGGCAGGTAATCGCCTATACGATGAGGGTTCGTTCGTCGTTTCGCTGGCACAGCCCAAGATGGGCTTGATCCGCAATCTTCTAGGACAGACATTTTATCCTGATAACGAGTGGACAAGGGCGCGAGACGGTTCCCCCCTAAGACCCTACGATACTTCTACTCACACCATGGCTGAGATCATGGGTGTGCAGGTGGATCCCGTGGGCGGTGCGGTCACGGGTGACCTTCGGGTGCTTGAGGCTCCGATTCCAGTAGCAGGAACGGTGGAGGAGAGTACCTACCACGTGCTCGATGGACAACTTAACGACAGTTTCCGCGCTGTCAACCTGCTGCTTGAACAAGGGGGTAATGTACAGCGGGTCACGCAAACCAGCGGCGATCTACGTCCCGGCGATTTCATTGTAGGAGCGTCCCCAACGGTTGTGAGCGAAGTAGCGCGCCAAACCGGAGTCGACTTTGTCGCCACCGATTCGCCCTCGACCGAGATCCTGAACGAAGTTTCCACGTCCCGCATAGGCATGTACCAGCGCTATGGGGGCGGCAATATGGAGGAAGGCTGGACTCGACTGGTCTTCGAACAATTTGACTTTCCGTACTCCTCGGTAATGGACGCCGAGATACAAGCTGGCGACTTGAATGCCAGCTATGACGTTCTTGTGTTTCCGGACGATTCGTGGGCTGCGATCACAGGGCTTCCGGGGACGGATGGTGGAGGACGGGGTGGTAGACGTGGCGGCAACACACCGCCCGACTACCGCAGCGGCATAGGCACTGAAGGCATACAAGCTATCCGTGACTTCGTCGAAAACGGTGGCACCGTTGTCGCCATGGGGGGCGCCACCGACTTCGCCATTCGGGCGCTTGACCTGGGAGTTCGGAACGCACTTACAGGGTTGGATTCTATGGAGTTCTTCTGTCCCGGCTCGACGTTGCACGTCGATGTCGACCCCACTAACCCTCTCGCCTGGGGGATGCCGAAGGATGCGCTGGCCCTTTTCTGGGGCAGCCCTGCTTTCGAAATCACAGCAAGCGACGCGTACAATTACGATCGGGTCGTCACCTACGCTGAGCGCAACATCCTGCAAAGTGGCTGGCTGGTCGGCGAAAAGCACCTGTCGAAACGGGCTGCTGTGATCACAGCACGGGTCGGTGAGGGCAAAGTTGCCCTACTTGGCATCCGGGCGCAGCATCGCGCCCAAACACACGGGACCTACAAGTTGCTCTTCAACGCGCTAATAAACTAGGGAGGACAATGCTCGGTCTTAAAATTGGAGGCCGGGCAAGGAAATCCTTGTGTGATCTGACTAAAATAGCCCATTCTGTCGCTGGCCCCACGAGCTCTACTTGCTCTGCTAGTCATAGGCGTGCAAGAGTTGTCTATATCTGTTTCAAACAACCCGGAGACATCCTTGGGTAAAGGTGACCGACGAACGCAACGCGGCAAGATTTGGCGCCAGACACACGGCAAGTCGCGCAGACGCGCGCAAGAGAGGGCCCGGGCACGCCAACGGCACGGCCCGAAGCCATCTCAGATCCAACAAAAGAACAAAGGAAACTAGTTCCGGAGTTCTCTCATACCCTGCTAGCGCGCACACAGATGCACGTGCCATGGGAGACCCTGCGCAGATGACAACCTGATGCGGGCATTCTCTTTTCTCCATTGTGCGGACCTGCACCTCGGGGCCACGATCAAGACACTGACCGGCCTTCCAACCGAGTTCGAACCACGCCTGATCAATGCACCAATAGCAGCTCTCGACCGGATCGTAACGACGGCTATCGAAAAGAAGGTCGCCGGCGTCATCATGGCGGGTGACGTTTTCGATAACACTCACCCCAGCGTGTCCACCGAGTACCAGTTACGCGATCGCCTTCAAAAACTCGAGGCGGCCGGCATTCCGACACTTATCGTCGCCGGGAACCACGACCCGCTCGACAACACCGTCAGCAGTATCGAGTACCCGGAATCAGTGCACTTTTTCGGTACCACGGTCGACGACATCCCGCTGATGCAGGATGACGAAATTCTTGCCCACGTCTACGGCGTTTCGTACGGAACCAGTAAAGAAACCAAGAACCTTGCCACCGAGTTCCCCAGCAAGCCCAAAGGTCCATTTTCCATCGCCGTGCTGCATACCAACGTCGCTGGTCAAACCGGTCATGATTCTTACGCCCCCTGCGAACTCACCGACCTCGAAGAAAGAGAGTTTAATTACTGGGCTCTTGGCCACGTGCACACACGCAAGACGTTGCGAGAAAAAGGGCCAGTCGTGCACTACCCGGGCAACGTACAGGGGCTTCACAGAAATGAGGAAGGGGCCCGCGGTGTCACGCTTGTCGAGGTCGCATCCGACGGATCAGTCGAGATATCACCCGTCTGGACCGACACCATCCGTTGGCACCGGAGGGAAACCTCGATTGACGATCTCAAGTCCGTGGATGACATGATGGACAGGTTTGCAAAGATCAGCGACGAAATCAGCGAGGATAGTCCGGACAGGCTGCACATCGTTTCATGGAAATTGAACGGCTCAGGCCCGGTTCACGCTGAACTGCGGAATCCCGTGGCTCACGCCGACCTGGTGGAACTGTTGCGCAAAAAGCACGCTCCTGAACCCCACGACGGTGCGGTTTGGCTGCGGCAATTGAATAATGAAACCAGCCCTGCGCGTGACATCGATCAACTGCGCAAGCAACAGGACCTGCTCGGCAATCTGCTAAGACTTGCCGAAAAGGCCCGGCACAACCCTGGCACCCGGGTGTCGGCCGCGATCGACAATGACCTCGATTCCAGTTCGCCGAATCAAGTCAGTGCGGCGATCGAGATGGAACTTGAAGAACTGATGGGATCGCCTGACCTTTACAAGGCGCTCGGCGAAGACCCGTGGAGCACAATTGACTGGAATCGAGTGCTGGCACGCTCCGAGGTGCGCTCGATCAACGAACTTCTAGACAAAGACGTCGACCCATGATCTTCAAGCGTTTCCACATCGACGGATTTGGTATCTGGTGCAATCAGACTTTCGATAGCCTTGATCCTGGGCTCAATATCTTCTTCGCCGCCAACGAAGGCGGCAAAACAACCTTAATGAATTTCGTGCGAGCGATGCTGTACGGCTTTCGA
>JAYYTT010000230.1:0-5010 GCA_036344375.1 Acidobacteriota bacterium
AGCTCGAATCAGGCGTGGAGGAGATCTTCACCCGACTCGACCCTGAACTTGCGGGGTTGTTTGCTAGCATGCGCGCACAAGGTGACCTAGATCTGGAGTCACGCAAGGGCAAGGCGCCTGGTGGCTACATGTCGACACGCGACGAAAAGCGGCGACCGTTCATCTTCATGAACGCTGCCGGAGTGCAACGCGATGTTGAAACCCTGTTGCATGAAGCTGGCCATGCTTTTCACGCGTTCGCCACTCAGCACGAGCCGTTGGTTGGATATCGACATTCACCGATTGAGTTCGCAGAGGTCGCCTCGATGACCATGGAGTTATTCGCTGCCGACGAACTCGACATCTTCTACGACACCAAAGATGCAGCCCGTGCCAAGCGTAAGCACCTGGAGAGCATTATCAAGATAATCCCTTGGATCGCGCAGATCGACAGATTTCAGCACTGGATCTACGCCAATCCGGACCACTCACGTGCTGATCGCACGGCATGTTGGCTGGAACTTGACAGGGCCTTCGGTGCCCGAGTCGATTGGAGCGGTTATCAGGAAAGTCGCGAAAGCTACTGGCAGCGTCAGCTGCACCTGTTTGTGCACCCCTTCTATTACATCGAATACGGGATTGCCCAGCTTGGTGCTTTACAGCTCTGGCTGCGTTTCAAACGAGATCAAGGTGAAGCGCTCCGCAGTTATCGTGCGGCCTTGGCGCTCGGTGGCTCGCGACCCCTTCCCGAACTCTTCGAGGTGGCCGGTGCGCGATTCGACTTCAGCGCGGAAACCATTAAACCTTTGGTCGATGCTGTCCAGGACGAACTGGCGGAGCTTCCTATTTAAGGGAGGTTCCCGCCAGACTCACCAATCCTGGGTGATCTAGCGGTATGCGCGTGGCCCGATAGATGCTGCCAGGACGTGGGCCATCGCCTCGACCGCCAGGTCCGCGACCTCTACCGCCACGGGCACCCCTGCGGCCTTGCTCGTTGCCGCGTTCTCGTACTGATGGATCGCCGAACTGAGGACCCCGCCGTCTCCCTCGTTCTGCAGCAGGTGGATCACCCGGCCGCGGCCCGCGTCGTCCCCCACGTCGCCCGGGGTCGCCAATTCCCTCGGGGTCGCGCTGGCTTGAGCGCCTGTCGTCTTCACGGTATGGGTTTATGAATTCCCAGACGACGGCATTGTCGACACCAACCTCGAGCATGCGGCCCGAATTCCCTTCGGCGATCAGCGTGTTTCCGTTTGGTAAGCGCTGTGCCCCGGACAGCTACCCCGCGTAAAGACTCTCTGGATTGGGCGCGATGTACTCCCAGACCGGACTGGTTGGCTCGGTAGGTTCTGCCGGCGGCATCATGTATCTACCATCAGGGTTAATGGGAGGGGCAAGTTCAAGGACAGAGGAGTAATCCTCCTCGACCCCCGGGCGGCCCGTGCCGTTATTGAACACGAGGATGTTGCCCTCCCCAGGTAGTCTCTTGTCGATCCAACGGGCGTCATGCTGCACGAATAGTTTTCGGTCCGCTGGTCCACCGACACCGTGAGCCTCAGGGTTGCCCCATCGGTAGAGAAGGTCTCCCCCCTTGCCTGACTTGCCACCAGTATGGCCCGCGGCTTCTTCTGTGGTTGTGCTGTGGTCGATGATCCAGATTTCCGAAAAATGGCGACTGGAAAGCAGAATCTGGTCGAGGTCGGCGTTGTAGTCGATGGAGTTGCTGTGCAACCAGTCGGAGCCGATCTCCGGCCGGTCGTCGGTGGAAACGTTACCCGCGATATAGCCCAGAGCACGCAGTTGGTCTATTGACTCGGGGGTGGCGATCTCTTGGCGGGCACGGTGCGCCGGCGCAGCGTTGATGTCAATGAGCTCGGGGTGCTCGGCGACAGAGCCGTAGTTGTCCTTATCGCGGTGCAGCTCTTGCACTAGGTGGTCCCACGCATGCCACTCCCAGACAATGTTGGCATCGTCGGGATACACGGGTTCGAGTTCAACAACAAAGTCGGGCCATATGTAATCATCGCTCATTCGTGCTGGGTTTATGCCTGCCTGCACCGCCTCCTCATAGGTTTTGTTCTCCCAGGCGATAAGCAGCACGTTGCCATTGGGCATCGGCTCTACGTCGTGGTGATGGCGCTTGAGTTCGTCGGAGAATTTGTATTCCCAGACCACCTCGCTGTTCCATGCAATTTCCTGGATGATGCCGCCCTCGCCACCACCCCGATACGGGCCGGATGGATCTGGATCGCGCGCCGCGCGCAGCAGGTTGCCATTCTCAAGCATGTATACAGACTGACCAGTGTTGTACTCGGTCTCCCATTTGTGAGAGAGATTGCCAGCCATATCGATGAGGTAAACGTTTGTCGAGCGTAACGGCTGGAAAAGTGTGTACCCATCGAAAGGCATCGTCTCGCCCCGTGATTCAATGGTCTCTATAGCGGAGGTTCGGGAACCAGCGCTGGTATCGTCGCCAGTTCTGGTATCGGGAGCACAAGCAACAATGCCTATCGCTAGAAAGACGAAGATCCAGATTGCACGGGCGTTTGTCATCAGGATGCCCTTTCTTGTCAACTCGTTAGTTAGTAGACGGATTGTCGGTGAAGCAGACCAGGTCTTCAAGGAACAATGGAACTCGCAGTTTGTCTGGTTCTTGGAGAGAGATGAGAAGTCGCCGGCGAGTAGATGGACATTTGTCGCCAGGTACAACAGACTCGCGCCATAAGGCCACCGCATGTATTTGCTAACAAGGAGCGACATTTCTCCATGAAGAAATACCTTACTGAGTTCATTGGCACGTTCTTCCTCGTCTTTTCGATTGGCATGGCACTTACTTCAGGTAACCCGCTCGCGCCATTAGCAATTGGCCTGACACTTATGGTCATGGTGTACATGGGTGGCCACGTTTCGGGCGCGCACTACAATCCCGCAGTTACGGTGGGTATCTTCATGCGCGGCAAGATTGGGGCGTCTGAGATTGGTCCGTATATCGCTGCTCAGATCGCTGGGGCGTTGGTTGCTAGCGGTGCTGTCCATTTTTTGACCGGCGAAGCGTTTGCTCCGGCTCCGGGGGGCGGGGCAGGTGTCGTGGAAGTGTTGTTAGCTGAGATCATCTTCACGTTCGCTCTCATGCTCGTCGTTCTCAACGTTGCCACCTCCAAGGCTGCAGAGGGGAATTCTTATTATGGGTTGGCGATTGGCTTCACTGTTACCGCTGGGGCATTCGCTGTTGGCCCAATTTCGGGAGGAGCCTTTAATCCCGCCGTGGGCACTGGTCCGATCTTGGCCAATGTCGCCATGGGCCTAGGTGACGCCAGCAATCTTTGGTACTACTGGGTCGGCCCACTTGCTGGCGCCGTGTTGGCGACGACCGTGTTCAAGATGCAGAACCCGGAAGGTTGATACCCGTTTGAGGTGTATTAGACGCGAACCTCAATTCCAGAATCCCAAGTCGTTGACCGAAAAAAATTAACGGTGCGCCAGGGGACTCTAGTGGACCGCCGTTCCCCTTTTACGCCGGGACACACCTGACGCACCGTTGTTGTTTCACACTTTTTTAGTCGAGACATACAAAGAGAAGCGGGCCGGTGGGCTTGAGTGGGTCGCCGCTGGCGGGAGGTAGCCATCGGTCCCGACCGACCCGCTATATCTCTTTGTCACACCTGCAAGTCGCCAATTCCTAAGCCCCGGCTTGCCAAAGGTTGTCCCAATGGAGGCAACAGACTTCAGTTTGTTCACTGCAGGAAGTACGCCAGCATAATCGTGTCCGCGACAAACAGGGGCAGTAAGATCGCACCGAGTTCAATGAACGCGACTGCCTCGACCATAGCCTTTCGAATTGTGGATGCCTTCATTTTGCCGTTCCTTAATTAGGGGATTTTTTGTTGTTCATCTAATTGAAAGGCAATAGATTCGAAAAGGCTATAAATGGTCAGTAAGACATGGTGAAGAGTTGTGAAGCAATGTTTTGCACACCGCAGCGTTGTTAAAGATGTAAAACTCGCATCTTGGCAGGCGTGGGCCGTTGTCAGGCAGACCGAGTCCTCATAAAGTTCATAGGACGGCACAAATTTGAACTGCGGTACGTTTCCAGTTGTTTGGAGATGCCTAACCGGCCCAGAACGTTCCGCATCATGGAGGGATCTGACATGCTTTTAAATTCCAAGCTTTCGCAGGGCACGTTTGTGCTCGGTCTAGTTGTCACTTTCGTTGCTAGCGTCGGCGCTGCTGGCGGGACTGCGCTGCCTCAGCGAAACACCGACGGTGTTACCGGCGCATCTCATAGCGGTGTAAAGTCGGCGGCCGCCCAGGCGCTGGACCTTGAGGCCATTTTCGCTGATGTCCACTATCGAGACATCGGTCCAACCCGTCAGTCGGGTCGTTTTGTTTCGATTGCCTTAGATCCGCGCGATACCAACACCTTCTACGCTGCCACTGCTTCCGGGGGACTCTGGAAGACAGCAGACGGCATCAATTTCGAGTCGATTTTCCACATCGATGACGTTTTCTCGATCGGAGAGGTTGCGATTGCACCTTCGGCGCCTGACACGGTGTGGGTGGGTACCGGCGAAGCTAACAACTCACGTAGTTCGTACTGGGGCAACGGTATCTACAAGAGTACTGATGCTGGCGAAACCTGGAAGCACATGGGCCTGCCGGATTCGGGTCATATCGGTCGTATCGTCGTGCACCCAACTAATCCCGACATCGTCTACGTGGCAGTTCTCGGCCATCTCTACAGCGACAACCCCGAACGCGGTCTCTACAAGACAATGGACGGTGGTCAAAGCTGGGAACTGATCCTGGCCGAGATCATCGAAACCACCGGACGTTTCGAGAATGAAACTACCCGCCATATTGGCGTGGTTGAAGTGGTGATGCACCCTGAAAACTTCGACACACTGTATGCCGCGACCTATGACAAGGTCCGCAAGCCGTGGACATTCAACCCAGGTGGTCCTGGTAGTCGAATCTACAAGAGTGTCGACGCCGGAGCCAACTGGACAATGTTGGGGGGCGGGTTGCCGATGGGGA
>JAYYTT010000231.1:0-2726 GCA_036344375.1 Acidobacteriota bacterium
CCAGCTCGGCAGGTGACGGGTCTCCCGGCTCGATGCATCCTACGGCTTGCAACACGCGGCGGGCAGCAACCTCGCTTGCACCGGCCCCACCGAGACGCTGACGAACATTCGCAAGGGAACTGTGCAAAGCACTACGACGCACCTGATCGTTCAGCAATGTCCTCAGTTCGTGGGCAATGCGCGAGCCAGTCACCTCGCCTTGCACCAGTTCCGGTACAGCCCGCTGCTCCGCAATCAAGTTAACGAGCGCAATGTGAGGAACGCGAACTAGCAATTTGGCCAGAGTATAGGTAAGCCAAGAAGTCCTGTAAACGACCACCATAGGGGTATCAACCAACGCCGCTTCGAGTGTCGCAGTCCCCGAGCAAACAACCGCCGCCTTGCAGTGCTCTACTGTCGGATAGTAATCGTCTTCGATCAAACAGGTGTGCTTTCGAAGGTTTGGGAAACCCACCAACACAGACTCATAAATGCTGATACCAAGCGCTGGCGTGACTGGGATTAGGAAGCACGGGTTTTCAATATCCGACAACAACAAAGTAGCCGCTTCGAGCATAGGCGGCAAAAGCCGCTCTACCTCAGTGTGACGGCTTCCTGGAAGTAAACCGATCCAGGTGCCCTCGGAAGAAAGGCTATGTCGTTCGCTGTACGCGGCTCGGTCATTGTCAAGGCGAATTACATCGAGGAGAGGATGGCCAACAAAGTCAACCTCCAAGCCAGCAGATTCGTATAATTCCTTCTCGAAGGGCAGGATCACTAGCATCCGATCGACTAGCTGAGCAATCTTATTAACTCGGCCACGGCGCCACGCCCAAACCTGCGGGCTGATGTAATAGATGATCGGCACACCTGGAATGTGTTTCCGCAAACGACGTGCCAGCGTCAGATTGAAATCTGGGTAGTCGATCAACACGACGGCATCCACGTGTCGTTGCCTAGCCACGGCGGTCAACGAATCGAGGGCAGTCTTCACGTCGCCGAGGTGTCCGAGGACCTCAGTGAAGCCCATGACCCCGAGCTTGCCTATGTGGTGGATGAGCTCTACGCCAGCCCTCTGCATGTTTTCGCCGCCAACACCGAACAAATCAACACTCGGAACTGTCCGTAGGAGCGCACGGACCAGGCTGGCCCCATGCAAGTCGCCTGATGCCTCGCCGGCAACAATCATGATACGAGCACTAGACGCGGTCTCCAGACCGTTTGCCGAAGATTGGGAAAAGGCTGGCATAATGATGATTCTACCTTGCCATCCACCTGCTGGCTGCAAGGAAAGTCTGATGAATTGGTCATCCAGATGGTATGATTTATTATGTTGCCTGAGTGCTAGCGTCCCCTACCGGGCCTGTTAAGACCTTTAAAAAAGGGGCTTTTCGGCTCTCTCCACTGATGCGAATCGTTCTCGATTTTCGACCAGCTCTTCGGCAAAGCACGGGCGTGGGGACCTATGCTCATAACTTAATTTTGGCACTTGCCAAATCGTTCCCTGAGGATTCCTACACCGCCTTTACGGCATCTTGGCGTGACCGAGCCAACCTCTCAGTGCTTCCAGAGGTAGTCGAGGTAACTGATTGGAGGATTCCGGTTCGGGTACTCGACTGGACCTGGAACCGGTTGCAATGGCCGAGCGTTGAACGCCTCGTTGGCAACATTGACATAGCCCACTCGCCTTCTCCAATGTTATTGCCTGCGCGACGTGCGCGAACAATCATCACGGTCCACGATTGTTACTTCATGCGCCATCCTGAGGACGTATTTGGCCCGATAAGGCGCGACTACGTACCACTGGCACGCCGCGCCGCAGAAGTCGCTGATGCGATCGTAGTAGTTTCTGAAACGACGGCCATAGAGGCTGAAGATCTTCTTGGTATAGGTCGTGACAAGATTCACGTTACACCGCTGGGTGTTCGCCAAGAGTTTTTTAGGGCCCCAGCTGCAAACCACAGGTTTCTGCGCAGGTACGGTATTGATCGACCGTTCCTTCTTTTTGTTGGCAGGCGCGAAAAGCGAAAGGATCTCGACACGTTGCTGCAGGCATTTGATGAACTAAGTGCAGAAACTGACGACCTACAACTGCTGTTGGTGGGGCCCGACGCGCCTGGCTGGGGGGACACCTGGGCCAACACCTCTGACCGCGTCCGCCAACGCACCCGAATCGCGCCACACCAAAGTATGGAAAGTTTGCTAGCCATCTATGCAGCTGCCACAGCGCTTGTGATGCCGTCTCGATGGGAGGGCTTCGGTCTAACTGGACTAGAAGCAATGGCAACGGGGACGCCTGTCATTGCCAGCGAAGTTGGCTCGTTGCCGGAAGTTCTCGGCTCGGCGGCACTGTTCGCTCCGCCCAAAGACTCAGCAACAATGGCAGAGCAATGCCGCCAGGTTTTACACGACACGACGCTGGCGACAGAGCTGGGCAATGAAGGACGCAAACACGCCGCTTCGTTCCGTTGGAGCCGCACTGCACAGCGAACCAACGAGCTCTACCACAGCCTGGGGGGTTGATGCGCATCGGGATCGACGCCCGCGAACTAACTGGCCAACCGACCGGGGTTGGTCGTGTTCTAGCTGGTCTTTTAGAAGTCTGGCCAGAAGAAGATGAAATCATCCTGTATACCCAGAAATCGGGACCTCCCCAATTCCTCGCCGGGGGGTACCGAAGAAATATAGTCGCTTGCTCGCACATGCCCGGGACAATCTGGGAACAGACCCTTCTACCAAGCCGGTTG
>JAYYTT010000232.1:0-3608 GCA_036344375.1 Acidobacteriota bacterium
AGTCGGCCCCTGTACGCGCGTTTCATAGGTACCGCACGGCGCCGGCCTTGGTACTTTTCAATGGCTGATGCTAGCCGACCAAAAATGTCGCGTTTTGCGACTGTGGTTGGTTCGATCGCACTAGGCCGGACCCTGAAGAGTTACTGGGAACGGCAGCAACGTGTCGGCATTATGTTGCCGCCCAGCATCGGTGGGGCCCTGGTGAACTTTGCTGCCGCGATCGCCGGGCGCACTAGCGTCAATCTTAATTACACGAGTGGCAAGGTGGGCCTCGAGTCAGCTTGTGAGCAGGCTGAACTGAAAACGGTGGTCACCAGCCGTAGGTTCATCACCAACGCCAATCTCGAGCTGCCTGAGAATATCGAACCTATTTGGATCGAAGACTTGGAAACGGAAATCAGTGCTCGCACTAAGATGGTCGCCACGCTGCTCGCTCTTTTCGGTCCACTGCGCGCCATCGAGAAGGTCTGCGGAAGCGTCGCCCGACCCAGCCCCGATGATGTAGCCACGATCATTTTTTCGAGCGGCAGTACCGGGGATCCTAAGGGCGTGCAGCTAACGCAGTTCAATCTGGAGAGCAACGTCGAGGCCGCGGCGCAGGTGATTCAGTGCGGCCCGGGTGACGTGATGCTCGGCATTCTGCCGTTCTTTCACTCGTTTGGTTACATGGCAACGCTTTGGCTTCCCGTCCACAATGGCTTAGGCGTGGTTTACCACACGAATCCGATGGATGCGGGTGGCGTCGGCGGGCTGGTGCAAAGTTATAAGGCCACCATCCTGATCGCTACGCCGACATTCTTGCAGCTGTACGCTCGTCGATGCGAGCCGCGACAGTTTGGCTCGCTACGCCTCGTCATTGCTGGGGCTGAGAAGCTGCCGGCAGCACTTGCTCAGATGTTCGAAGACACCTTCGGATTACCGGCATACGAAGGTTACGGTGCTACCGAAGCTTCTCCCGGCATTGCCCTCAATTTGCCTGGCTACCGCTCTACTGGCTACTACCAGCCTGGCTCACGCCGCGGAACCGTTGGGCAGCCGCTGCCAGGTGTATCGGTGCGTATCGTCGATTCGGAGAGCGGCGAACTCCTTGAGCCCGGCGAGTCGGGGATGATCTTGGTTCACGGGCCCAACATTATGGCTGGCTACCTAAAACGTCCGGATCTGACCGAAAAGGCGATGGACGGCGCGTGGTATATCACCGGTGATATTGGCATGGTCGATGAGGACGGCTTCCTGACGATTACCGATCGACTGGCACGGTTCTCGAAAATTGGTGGCGAGATGGTGCCGCATGGAGTCATCGAAGAGAAACTCCACGAGGCCATCATCCAAGAGGAGAAAGTTTTCGCCGTGACCTCGGTGCCTGACACCCGGCGCGGCGAGCGCATAGTCGTTCTTCACACGATCGACTCGGAGGAGCTGCCCGGTGTGCTTGAGTGCCTGAAAACGATGGGATTGCCGAATCTGTTTATCCCCAAGAAGGATGATTTCATAGAAGTCGACAAGCTGCCGGTCCTGGGTACCGGGAAGACTGATTTACGTGCTGTTAAAAAGACAGCCACAGATGCCTTCAAAGTCGGACCCTGATCCGGATACTGAACGTGCCAACCTGACGGAAAACACCTGTTGGGAGGAGGCGCATTAATGTCAGGCCATGACGGTGCATCGAGGCTCCTACGGCCGATTATTCGGCTATCCAGTCGCTAGTCCCTGCGATACTCTCTGCGTTCCCCCCGAGACTTCTCACCTATGCGAAAACCGCCCTCGGCTTTACTTTTACTCGCCTTTTGTTTTCTAGCTGTCACACGCGTGGCAGGCGCGGCACAAGAGCAATCGAACGGCCAGCAGAGTGATACGGGAGCCATACCTCCTGGTGCGACCACCGAGGCTGACCGGTTGTTCAACTTCTCTGCTACGCGCGTTTCCGTTGCGCCTGATATCGACGGCTTCATCGACGAAGAAGTTTGGTCGCGTGCCGTTGTCTTGAGTGGTTTCGTTCAGGAGGAGCCGAACGAGGGGCAGCCGGTGAGCGAGCGCACAGAGGTGCGCGTTATCTACGACGACGAGGCAATCTACATCGCCGCCACGAACTATGACAGCCAACCGGACCGGATCATCGCTAACGTCCGCCGCCGCGACGAATCTCCACACAACAACGATTCGTTTTTAGTGACGCTGGACACTTATCATGATCATCGAAATGGCTTCCTTTTTGCTACAAACCCATTAGGGGTTCGCTACGATGCGCAGATCGTCGGTGAAGGAAGTGGGGCGTTTGGGGGGAGGTTTCCCAGCCAGAGCCTCAACAGAGACTGGGATGCTATTTGGGAAACTCGTGCCCGTATTACCGAAGAAGGTTGGATGGTCGAAATCGCGATTCCGTTTTCAGAACTGCGCTTCAATATCGACCGGAGTGATTGGGGCATAAATTTTCGCCGCATTATCCGCCGCAAGACTGAGGCAGCGTATTGGGCTCCGGTCGAACGTCAGTTCGATGAGACTCGGCTGTCATCCTCTGGCATGCTCCAGGGCCTGCAATTGTCCCAACCACGAAACTTGCAAATGCGGCCCTATGTGGTCGGTGGGTTTAATCGCAAGCTCGCCAATGGCGCGTCTTATGTTTATGAGTACGAGGACGATTACATCGGTGATATCGGCGGCGATATGAAGTGGAGCGTCAGTCCGAACCTAACACTGGACTTGACGGTCAACACCGACTTCTCCCAGGTCGAAGCGGATGACCAGAGGATCAACCTCACACGGTTCTCTTTGTTTTTTCCGGAAAAGCGAGACTTTTTCCTGGAGAATGCTGGGTTCTTTTCTTTTGGTGGTGGTTCGTCCGGCCGGGGGGGCTCTCGGATGGGAGGGGGGAGCACCGTACAGGGGTTCCACTCCCGCACAATCGGTATTAACGCTAACAATGAGCAGGTGCCGTTGTACGGTGGCGGTCGCTTGACTGGCAAGGTGGGTAAGTGGTCGATAGGCACGCTAATCATGCAGACTGGAAGTTTGGAATCGTCTGTTGGCAGCGAAATATCGCCTTCCAACAACTACTTCGTAGGCCGTGCTAGCTACGACGTCGGGGAAAGGTCGCGCGCTGGCGTGTTGTTAACTAACCGGCAAGCGAGCAGCACAGACTACAACCGAGAACTTGGTTTCGATGGTCGTTGGGGGATCAACGACCAGACAACGGTTGACGCTTGGATTATGAAGACCGAGACGCCGGACCTCGACGGAAACGATTTTGCGGGCCAGATTCAATTCGACTGGGGCTCGCCGCGTTTCCAGGTACGTGGTGCCTATCTCGACGTTGGTGAAAACTTCAACCCAGAGATGGGTTTCGTAACCCGGACCGGGATCCGGGCTATCGATTCGAATTTCTACTGGACGCCGTTTTTCCCTAATTCTCCTTATGTTCGCAACCTGAGCCCGCACGTCATGTACAGGCATACCACCGATCGCGGTGGCGAGTTATTGAGTACATATGCGCACCTGGATTGGGACATGTTCTTGAAATATGGGGACAAAATAAGTGTGGCACACAATCGTTCTTACGAGTTACTTGAACTCCCTTTCCAGATCAGTGCAGGAGTCATCATTCCTCCTGG
>JAYYTT010000233.1:0-2535 GCA_036344375.1 Acidobacteriota bacterium
GAACAATTCTCCAAAACACTTCCGGACGAATACTTCCCGCAGGGGTCAAACTGGCTCATGCTTGGGCCTAGCGGGCCCCGCCGCCTACGGCTAGCCGTTGAGCATCTGGCACAGTTTCGGGGAGGTATTTGTTTTTGCGTCGACCTAGATCCCCGCTGGGTTATCAAGCTAATCAAAAAGGGCTGGAACGACCATCTCAAGGCATACCAGGAGCATGTCATAGATCAGGCAATGACGATCCTTTCGGCGGGCCATGACATCAAGTGCATGTTCACCACACCGAAGCTTCTCGAGGCTCTCGCCCTTCGGCTTGAGGAAGAGGGGTCGAGCATCGGAGAGGCTGGCATCACAGGCATCTTCTCCGGTGGCACAGAGTTCACACCTCAATGGAACCGCTTCGCCAAAGAAGAGCTGCTCGAAGGTGTGTACATGACACCCACCTACGGCAACACCCTGATGGGACTTGCTGCCAGCTCGCCGAGCGGACCGGAAAATAGTTACAAGATCACCTACTACGCGCCACAACCTCACGCCGTCATCCAAGTAGTAGACCCAGACGACCTCGACCAAGTAGTGGACTATGGGGAAACTGGTCGCGTTGTCTTGACAACCCTGACCAAGGAATGCTTCTTGCCGCGCTTCCCGGAGCGCGATGAAGGGGAGCGTGAGCCTCCTTATGAGGCCTTCCCTTGGGATGGTGTCAGTGGCCTTCGACCTTTCAGCCGCTTCGCGAAAACAACCACGGTGGGTGTTTACTAGAATCTAGCAGGTCTGCTAGCAGCCTTCCCAATCTGGGTTCACCATCGGCATAGAAGCATCAACGCTGACACGCCAACGGGCAAGCATGTCACGAAGACGAGCAGTCTCACTCGAATCACGTTTTGCAATGTCATTGGTCTCACCAGGGTCAGTTTTCAGGTCATAAAGCTCCGTTCGCCCGTCCTCAAACCACTCCACAAGTTTCAAGTCCCCAAGCCTTACAGCACCCGAGGGCCGATTTCCCGACCCGTGATAGTGCGGAAAATGCCAGAAGAGAGCCTCTCGCTCCAACGCGTCACCACCCCGCAACAACGGCACCAGACTGAGGCCGTCTAAATGCTGATCGGGGCTCGGGGGAAGCCCAGCGATCGCGAGCAACGTCGGATACAGATCCATACTAGTAGTCGGGACATCGTTGATTGATGGAGCGCCGTCAATACCAGTCACGCCGGGCCACGCAATGATCAGCGGCCCCCGGATACCGCCTTCATAGAGCCAGCCTTTACCAGCACGCAACGGAAGGGTTGACGTCGGTATATTGGTGCGCCCGGGAGGCAATGTGCTGAGGCCTCCGTTATCGGAGACAAGAATCACCGCCGTTTCCTCGGCAATTCCGAGCTCATCCAGGGCATCTAGTACACGGCCAACGCTGTCGTCGGTGCTTTCAATCATGCCAGCGTACACTGCGTGATCCTGCCGGGTCTTACTAATTGCCAACGTGCCCTCGGAAACAAACGCATCGGGATTTGGTGGCAATGCGGAAGCCTTAGTCTCATACTTCGCAGACAGACTTTCCTTCGCCTCCAATGGAGTATGCACCGAGTAGTGCGACAGGACGAGAATGAATGGTCCGGCCGCATGATCGCGCAAGAACACGATCGCTTCATCGGTTAGACGGTCGGTGAGATACTCTCCATCGATTCCATTACCAAGACCCGGCACGTCCCAAATCGAAGGGGTATCACGATGATAGGGATAGAAATAGGTCGCTGGTTGCCCGGCGCCGTTGACCGCCACTGTGATGTCGAATCCCTGCGCATCAGGCAAGTAATCTCCCGCCCCAAGGTGCCATTTGCCCATGTATGCGGTCGTGTATCCGGCTTTCTTGAAGGCCTCGCCTGGCGTCACTTCGTCCAGGGAGAGCTGATGCGAGTAATCACCCTGCAGCAACATACCGGCTTGCTGGCCACCAATCCAGTTTGTGATATTGACCCGGGCTGGATGCTTGCCAGTCATGAAGCTGGCGCGTGTCGGTGAGCAAACTGGACTGGCGGTATTGAACTGAGTAAATAGCATCCCGGCAGCTGCCAATCGATCAATGTTGGGAGTTTCGTAAAATACGCTTCCCGCCACTCCTATGTCGCGCCATCCAAGATCATCGACGATTATCCAAACGACGTTGCGCATCGACTGAGGTGAGATGGAAGCCGGTGCGCCCAGCCCGCAGCACAGCACACTAAGTGCTCCGAAGAACAGTACGCACGCCCTGAACACCATTTGCATAAGAGACCTCTGTAGGATTTCCGAGAGACAACTATCCGCTCTCCCCGAGAACCATTTTGACGCGCTCATCCTGTTAACACGTTTAGGCTAGAATCAACACTCACCTACGGAGGAGCGTGTGATCCATTTTCCGGTTCTCAGGTGGGGGGAACCCTACCAGAGTCTCGAAACCGAAACAGTCGTTCATTTTGCTACCGGCGAAAAGATCGCCGAAGTGAGCCAAGCTAACGGTGGTCTCGTTGAACGAGACCTGCGAAAAGCACAAAGGGCGCG
>JAYYTT010000234.1:0-10721 GCA_036344375.1 Acidobacteriota bacterium
GTAGGGCAGGGACTGAGGACACCGCCGCATCAATAGTCGCATCAAGATCGTCAGGAATAAGCTTGGCGACCTTGTCTACCTCGCCGTACGGTAAATCCATCGCCCTGCCAACGTCACGAATCGACCCCTTCGCCGCCATTGTTCCAAAGGTGATGATATGTGCCACTCTGTCCCGGCCATACTTGTTCGCAACGTAGTCAATGACCTCACCACGGCGGCGCATGCAGAAGTCGATATCAATGTCAGGAAGACTGATGCGCTCAGGGTTTAGAAAACGCTCAAAAAATAGTCCGTATTCGAGCGGATCGACGTCAGTTATACCAAGTGCGTAGGCAACCAGGCTTCCCGCGGCACTACCCCGGCCAGGCCCTACCGGAATTCCAGCATCCTTTGCGTAACGAATGAAATCCCAAACGATTAGGAAATAGCCGGCGAATCCCATCGATACGATGGTCGACAACTCAACCTCGAGTCGCTCACAATATTGCTCAACGTCGTGCTTGGAAGCCCACCCTGATGACCCATTCGTCTTCCCGGTTATACCCGCTTGCAGCGCTTCAATACGCCGCTCGAAACCATCGTGCACGACGCTCTCGAAGTAATCGTTGAGTGTTTGCCCCTCGGGGACCGGGAACCTGGGAAGATGGTTTTCCTCGAAATTGAGCACCACGTTGCAACGTTCTGCGACCTTTTCCGTGTTGGTAATAGCTTCAGGAACCTCGGCGAAGATGTCCCACATCTCCGTCGCCGTCTTTACATAGAACTCATCGTTGGGAAACTTCATCCGTGCGGGGTGTGACATTCCCTTCCCCGTTTGAATACAAAGCAACGCATCGTGCGCTTGGGCGTCTTCTTTCAACAAGTAGTGACAGTCATTAGTCGCAATCAGCGGCAAGTCGAGTTCGCCGGCAAGACGAATCAACTCGGGGTTGATCTGTCGCTGCTCGGACAAACCTTGGTCTTGCAGCTCCACGTAGACGTTGTCGTGCCCAAAGATTTCTGTCAGTTCACCCAAAGCTGTTCGGGCGCCCTCGTAATCTCCGCGCAGCAAGTACTGAGGGACTTCTCCCGAAAGGCAGGAGCTCGTCGCAATGAGACCTTCAGCATGTTCAGCAAGGATTTTCTTATCAATCCGTGGCTTGTAATAGAAACCTTCTAGGTAACCAACCGATGACAGCTTCATCAGGTTGCGGTAACCGGTTTGGTCCTTGGCCAAAAGCAACTGGTGGAAACGTTCCCGCCCGGCACTCGCCTCTCCACGGTCGTGTCGCGAACCCGCAGCCAGGTACGCCTCCATGCCAAGCAGAGGCTTTATGCCCGAATCGCGAGCCTTGCGGTAAAACTGCACCGCCCCGAACATATTTCCGTGGTCGGTAATAGCGACGGCCCGCATCCCTTCCGCGCAGCAGTGAGAAACGAGTTGTTCGATCCGTGTCGCACCGTCCAGTAACGAGAAATTCGTATGGTTATGAAGGTGGACGAAAGTACGACGTTCGCGTTGGCTCATTGCCTCCGACTATAACGAATTTTGTCGAGCCTGCCATTCCTATCTTTTGCGGATTTCCTACTTCTCGCCCATCTTTCAAGCAAATCACTCTTATGACGTGCGATCTATCTTGTGGGATATTGCATCTCCCCCAACTGGTAGGAGTCCCTGGATGGCACACCGCCCTATTTCTTACTACGAAAATCACATTAGATTCAGTGGGTCGACATCGATCTTAAGGTCCTTTGGTAAACGTCGTTGCTTCCCCAAGTCTTCGATGGTTGTCTCCAATAAGGCTCGCATCCCAGACCGATCATGACCACGGAGTAAAACTTGGATGCGGTGCTTCCCACGGAGCTTTCCAAGTGGAGGGGCAGCAGGCCCCAAAACCTTCACACTTGACGGCGCGGCAGCCCGTAACGCCCCAGCAAGCCAGGCAGCCTCTTCTTTGACAACGGCGGCGTTGGTGCCTCGACACAAGCAAGCGATCAACGCCTTGAAGGGCGGATACACAAAGCGGCGACGGAACTCAATTTCCTGCTCATAGAAGGTGTAGTAATCATGCTCAACAGCCGCCTTGATAGCGTAATGCTCCGGCTGATACGCCTGCAAAATCACCATCCCTGGTGTTTCTCCGCGACCGGCACGACCTGCCATCTGGGTGAGCAACTGGAACGTCCGCTCTGCTGCCCGAAAATCTGGCAGTCCCAAGGCATCGTCCGCACCTACTGCACCTACCAGCGTAACACCGGCGAAATCGTGCCCCTTGGCCAACATCTGGGTGCCAACCAAGAGGTCGATTTCGCCACGGCCAAAGGCGGACAAAATCTGGGCATGTGCACCCTTGCGACGTGTCTCATCGGCATCGAAGCGACTTACCCGAGCATCGGGGAATCGCTGACAAATGACCTGCTCAAGCTGCTGAGTACCATGACCAACCGCTTGGATTTGGGGTGAACCGCACTTCGGACAAGTCCCTGGAATTGCGGCCTTATGATTGCAATAGTGACAACGGAGAATCTCATCTGCTCGATGTGGGGTGAGGCTCACTGAGCATTCTGGGCAGGAGATGTGCTCACCGCAGGAACGACAACGGAGTGAGGCCGAGAAACCACGTCGATTAAGCAGTAAGAGCCCTTGATCTCCCCTTCCTAGACACTTTTCAATGGCGTCCTCGAGCCGTTCAGACAACAAGGTTCGGCCCGCCCGCTTCCATTCCACGCGCATATCGACTACATCCACCTTCGGTAGTAATCGATTAGCAACTCGGTCGGGCATCGACAGCACCTCATGGGCACCACCCATCCCAGCAAAGAACGTCTCGATGGAAGGTGTTGCAGAGCCCATGACGATCGAAGCACCCTCAAGTCGTGCCCTGCATAGGGCAACTTCGCGGCTGTGATAACGTGGCGTTTCGTCCTGCTTGTAGGCAGAATCATGCTCTTCGTCAACGATGATAAGGCCGACGTTATCAAGAGGCGCGAACACCGCCGAGCGCGGTCCTATCACCGTTCGAATGCAGCCATTTCGGGCACGCCACCAATTCGACAAGCGCTCACCGTCCGACATTCCCGAGTGCATCACCCCAACGTCGTCACCAAGTACCGCTTTGGCACGGTGCACTAACAACGGCGTTAAGCCAATCTCGGGAACCAGTAGCAGAGCCTTGCGGCCGCCCTCAATCGTCCGTTTAGCAGCCCGCAGATATACCTCTGTCTTGCCACTACCGGTTACTCCGTGCAACAACAGGCTACGAAATCCTTCATTGAGGTTTAGAATTCGATCAAGTGCCTGCTCCTGGCTGTCCATCAGACAAAATCGCCCGGCACCGTCGTCGGTCGCCGACCACTTGCTTTGTTCTTCATCATCCAACGGTTTGCGCCGAATCTTGATGAGGCCCTTAACGAAAAGTGACTTGACCGTAGCCACCCCGCAGTCAGCTTTTTCGCAGAGAGCTTTAACCTTAATTCCTTGCGTGTTGTCCCAGAGCACGTCAATAACGCGGCGTTGTGCCGGGGCCCTCTCTGTCTGTTCGAGGGCTTTTGACAGTGCGATATGGCGCATCGGCATAGCTACGTCTTGCCAACGGCCACCCACTCCCGAAGACCATTCATCTTCGATGTAGACCCAACCTCGTTGGGCCATCTCGTAGAGATGCGCGCAGATGGCAGAATCACCGATGCGGCGGGCTAAAGTGCCAATTGTCCTGGTCTGGCCTTTTGCGTCCAGTAACACTTCCAGGAGACTCAGGGATGCTGTCTGTAGCGAACCTTTGGCTAACGACTCTTCTGACGCGGCCTTTCTTCCCGTAGGGGTCAGTGCCACTCGCCGTCGCGCAACGCGATCAAGGCCGGAAGGCAATGCGGTGCGTATCACCTCACCCCAGCTGGACATCGTTTGGCCTGCGACCGACCGGGTGAGCGTTAACAAGAGCGGGGACATCAATGGAAGCGGGTCGAGGCAATCATGGAGCGACTGAATCTTGCCAGGGGCTAGATCTCGGGGGGGACTCGTGCGCGTCGCGACCACGATTCCAGTAAGTTGGCGACCGGAAACGTTCACCAAAACACGCGAGCCAGGCATCACTAAGGAGACGGCATGCTCCGGGATCCGATACGTGAATGGCCTTGCAACCGGCAACGGTACAGCGACCTCAGCATAAGCGTCCTCGCGTATGCCTTCAAAAAGGTCTTCAGTCTGCAATGTCAGTTTTCGGTAGTCGCCGCAAGCTTATCCCGCACAAGCTGCATATCCTCCCAAACCATGCCCTTGGCGTTCGGGTTCCGCAACAAATACGCAGGATGGTAAGTACACATCACTTTGGTGCCATTCCAATCCCTGAAAGTGCCCCGCAATTTCGATAACGGCGCACTGAGCCCCAATACTGCACCAACCGCCGAGCGTCCTAACAAGACGATTACATCTGGTTGGATAAGCGCCACCTGGTCCATCAGGAAGTGTCGACAGGCCTCTATCTCTCCTGTTTTCGGATCTCGGTTCTGAGGCGGGCGACATTTGACCGCGTTCGCGATGTACACATCCTCCCGTTGATAACCCATCGCCTGAATGATTTTGGTCAGTAATCGTCCAGCGCGACCTACAAACGGTTCTCCCTGTAAATCTTCATCTCGGCCCGGACCTTCGCCGATAAACATCAGCCGAGCGTCTGGGTTGCCTATACCGAAGACGACTTTGGTGCGGGTCTCGTGTAGTCCGCATGCAACACATTGCAACGCCTCAGCCGCAACCTCCGGAAGCGACTTGTCGCGAAAGCCAGAAGGGTCACAAGAGCCCGCCCTTTTCTCGGAAGACACCTCCGGAGCAATTGCTGCCGGCACTTCAGCCACTGGATTCGTCAAAGTCGCAGGGTTCGGTTCGCCAACCAACGGTGAAGCGGCAGGGGGCCCCGGAATCTCGAGGCCCCAGACTTCTTCGTCATTCAGGCGCTCGAGATGGCCCGCAAGCTGCGCTCGCAACCAATCACGGTCAGCAGCAACGCTCACCCGGCTTTCTCTGGACTAGCAATGCCGAGACGTTGGCGAAATTCAAGAATGGCATCAAGTATCGAGGTGGCGATATCAGCCTTTAACGCTGGGCCTGCAGTTACATTGCCCCCGAGACGGTCGAGGATAACCACTTCATTGGTTTCAACTTCGAAGCCAGTTCCACCAGTACCCACAAGGTTGGCGACGATTAGATCACACCCTTTTCGATCAAGCTTTTCTCTTGACCGTGCTTCCAGATTTGAGGTCTCAGCAGCAAAGCCAACAAGAGTACGGTTCCCTTTAAGTTGCCGCAGTTCTTCAAGGATGTCGGGGGTGCGCTCCACCTTCCAAGACATAGTATCGCCAGCCGCCTTCTTGAGCTTCTCAGGCACCGGGGCAACGGGTCGAAAATCGCTCACCGCCGCTGCCATGACAACCACATCGGCCAGAGCAGCATGAGCCAGCATCTCACACCTCATTTCCTCCGCATTGGTTACTCGTATAATTTCGACTTCAAAGGGCTCAGCAACCTGGGTTGGGCCACTCACCAGGACAACGTCCGCTCCAAGGCGCACGGCTGCTTCAGCAACCGCGTAACCCATCCTTCCTGTGGACGGATTGGTCAAGACACGCACAGGATCGAAGTGCTCACGCGTCGGCCCAGCTGAAACTAGCACTTGCATCCCAACAAGCGGACGCTTGGCAGGTTCCATGATGAGGACTTCCATGATCGCGTCGACGACATTGAGAGGCTCCGCCAAGCGACCTGGTCCATGACGACCAGAGGCCAAAGGGCCAATGGTTGGTTGCACAATCGCGACGCCACGCGCCCGAAGCTTATCGACATTTTCCTGAACAGCAGGATGCTGCCACATCTGATCTTCCATCGCCGGTGCCACCAACACAGGCCCGTCGAAAGCCAAATGCAGAGTCGATGGAAAATCGTCCGCGATTCCAAGCGCCATCTTGGCAATGAAATCAGCACTAGCTGGCACAACGCAAAAAGTGTCGCTTTCCTCGGCCCATCGGACGTGTGGAATACGTTCAGGTCGTTCGTCATCAAAAGAATTGACCAAAACACGATGGCCAGAGAGCGCCGCAAAAGTCAACGGGCTTACGAACTTGCCCGCATTCTTGGTCATCGCGACACGCACCTCCACGCCGCGATCTTGCAGTCTACGCAGCACCTCGCACGCCTTATAAGCCGCGACGCTTCCAGTAACAACGAGGAGTACCCGTGAACCGGGCACGTTTCTACTCCTTTTCTGCTTTCGCCGCGGCCGGAGTTACTTCGGCTCGCGCCAGATCAGCTTGTGCTATCTCAGCCTGCAACTCTTCTTCAACAACAGCCTGTTTCTCAGCAAGCTCGGCGACGATTTGTTCATCGGTCACTCTCTCCCAGGGAATGAGGTCCCCTCTCACTTCGGCGCAGGCGATCGTCGAGTACTTGTGGGCTCGCACGTCTAACTTCGGTTTGGCACCGCGCATTAGTTGCATGGTTCGCTGCGCAGCCACTTCTACAAACAAGTAAAAACTATCGTTCAGCATTCCGTCCTCTGCCAATCACTGAAACGATTCGAGAATTTTGCCAGCCTGGTGCAGCCGGTGACGCTGTTTGCATCGCTCAGCAACCAGAATAGCCTCAAGCTCCCGGACCGCTTGATTAAAGTCGTCGTTAATAACTAGGTAATCGTACCGCACGAAATGATCAATCTCTGCCACAGCTACACCGAGACGCCTACAGATCGATTTTTCGTTAGTAGGATCTGCGCCATCTCGTCCATTAAGACGCTTCTCTAGTACCTTCTGGGATGGTGGCAAAACAAAAATTGTTACCGCATCAATAAGCCGCGTTCGAACCGCTTCAGCCCCCTGGACATCTATTACCATCAGTGCATCGTGTCCGTCGTCGTGGATGCGGCGGATTTCATTCTCAGGCGTCCCATAGTTGTTCCCATGGACTACCGCGCTTTCGACGAATCCACCCAGTGTCTCGTTTTCTTCAAAAGCATCTTGGGTCACAAAAATGTAATCGATACCGTCCTTCTCACCTGGACGTGGGTCCCTCGTGGTCCAGGAAATCGTTCGGGTTATCTGTGGAAGCCTCTGCAATACGGCATGCGCCAAGGTTGTTTTGCCAGCACCAGAAGGCGCCGAAAGGACAAAACAGAGAGGTTCCCCCGCCTCATTCAACATTTTGTACCTGTTCACGGATGCGTTCCAGTTCACATTTGACATCGACAACAATGTCACCAATTTCTGCAACTTTGGCCTTAGCACCAATCGTGTTGATTTCCCGATGCATCTCTTGAAGGAGAAACTCTAGAGGTCGCCCCACCGGTCCACCGTTATCTAGCTGACCAGCCGCCTTATGAATGTGGCTACGAAGTCGTACTAACTCCTCCGCAATGTCACACCGGTCGGCAAAATGAGCCACCTCTTGGGCCAAACGTCCCGGATCGAGCTCAACTGAGACATCCTCCACAAGGCTCTCGATACGTTTCAGGAGAAGGTCCCGATAGCGCTGAGGTAAATCAACGGTAAGTTCTTCGATCCTTCTCACCATGCTAGTAACAACCTCAAAGCGTTGTTTCATATCGTCAGCGAGGTGTACACCCTCAGCTGTGCGCATCGCCTCGAATTCGTCGAGGGCGTCAGACAATGCTTCCTCCGCCCTTGCTTTATCTTGATGTAGATCCAGGGCCCGAGTGCTCTGTCCCGAAACGACGCCTGGCAAGTCGGCCAGCATAGCCAAATTGATTCCTGGTTCAATGCCTAGGTCGCCGGCTAAAGTGGCGAGCGATTCAGCGTATCTGGCTGCCAATTCCTCGTTGATTTGCACATCCGGTAGGCTACTTGGACACCGAATCGTCCCCGTCAGATCTACTTTGCCACGCTGGATCCTGTCTGAAATCAGCTGGCGTGCCGTGGTCTCAAAAAATGAGAGCCCGGCAGGGAGGCGTAAACCTAGCCTGAAGAATCGGTGGTTAACCGAACGCAGCTCAAAGGAAATCTGAAGCCCTTCCCCCTCTGCAACTCCTCGCCCATAGCCGCTCATGCTTCGAATCATCACGTTATGTTACCAGCCGTTGCCTTGCCTGATCGGTGAGTGCAGCAATGCGATTGCCAAGTTCAATTCGCGCTTGTTCTATGGAAGTTTCATCGGCCTCCCGCGGCACCGAGAGCAATTCACCGTATTCGAAGACGCCGCGCGAAAAGGGAACCGGAACAATGAGCCGGTCCCACGATCCAGAGCGAAAACTGGGCCGGCAGGCAAAGGCAACTGGGAGCAACGGACGCCCCGAGAGACGTGCCAACCAAATGGCCCCTACCTGTACCGTCTCGGCAGGACCCTTTGGACCATCCGGTGTAATCGCTAGATCCTTCCCGTCATTTGCTGCGCGAACCAATCCCCGGAGCGCCATGCCGCCACCACGGCTCGTTGAACCACGCACAGTGTCGGCCCCCAACTTCGAGAATAATTTCGCTGCCCATTCTCCGTCCTTGGATTGCGAAATCGGAATGACACTCGGTGGACGGAGTTGCACCCAAGGCATCATGGCAAGCTGCGAGTGCCAGAAAGCGTAGATTAACGGGCCGCCGTCTTCGGGTAATGCTGTTTCAAGACCATGGAACTTTAGTCGCATTGTTGCCCTCGTCGTCCGCAGGTAGGCAGCGCCAAAAGCAGGGGCGACTAAAAGTACCAATCGATCAATCAAAAGTTTGGGGACCTCACGAGCCCCTGGCCGAATTGGCCACATCCGTGAACTGCAGCGAGTACAGGTCCTTGTAGGGCCCGGGACGTGCTAACAGTTCTTGGTGCGTTCCTGACTCGAGGATACGACCCCGATCCAACACGATAATAAGGTCAGCTCGGCGCACAGTGGTCAACCGGTGCGCGATAATCAGGGTTGTCCGTCCTTCCATCAGGTTAGCGAGAGCCTCCTGCACCTGGCGTTCGGAACGCTCGTCCAGATTCGAGGTCGCTTCATCAAGGATCAAGATCGGGGCGTTTTTCAACAAAGCCCGTGCGATGGCAATGCGCTGCCGCTGTCCACCTGACAGCATAAGACCACGTTCCCCAAGCACAGTTTTGTATCCTTGCGGCAGCTCATCAATAAATGAATGTGCCAAGGCGGTTCGTGCCGCTTGCTGGACTACCTCCATCGACACCGTCGGGCGCCCGTAAGCAATGTTGTTGCGCACGGTGTCGTTGAACAAAATGGTTTCCTGAGTGACGATGCCGATCTTGTTGCGCAGATCAGCTATATGAAGATCGCGAAGGTCGACGCCATCAATTTTCACCGCACCAGCAGACGGATCGTAAAACCGTGGGATCAAGTTCGCGATAGTACTCTTACCAGCGCCGGAGCTGCCAACCAGGGCCACGACACTACCCGCCGGAATTTCAAAGTTCACGCCATGTAGTACGTCCTGAAGCTCCCCTTCGACGTCACAGTATGCAAAACGTACATTCTCGAAGCTAAAACCTCCGATGATCGTCGGCACCGGGAGCGAACCGGAAACTCGACCACTGGCTGCAGCAGCGTCATTGGAACTGGCTGGTAACGCAACCTTGCCAACGTCTTCGTCCGCCACGTCCACATAGCCCACTTCTACCGGGGCATCAAGAATTTCGAAGATTCGATCGGATGCGGCCGCTGCCGCCTGCACTCGAGCACTGGCAGCTCCAAGCCGACGAATTGGTGAATACGTCGTGAAAGCCGCTGCTAGAAATGTAAAAAGCTGTCCTGTAGTGAGCGCACCGTGCTGGACTTGAAAGGCACCGTAGAGAAGAACGGCTGCGCCACCCACGGCAGCAATCAACTCCATGAGTGGAGAACTGATGCTGGCTAACCGCAAGGCCCGTGTCGCGTGCCGAAAGAGACGATTAGAGGCTCGACGAAACTTTTCAGCCTCAAATTCCTCCATGCTAAAAGCCTTAACGATACGGATTCCCGTTAGGGTCTCTTGCAATAAGGCCGACGCTTCCCCCAGTCCTTCCTGAGTGTCCCGACTGGCGTCGCGCAACCGTCCTCCCAGTCGTGTGATCACGCTAACTAGCGCTGGCGCTCCAATGATCACGGCGATGGCCAATCGCCAGTCAAGCCAAAACATGAGACCAACCAAACCGATCACGGTTAATCCATCACGCAGGATGTCAACAACAACTCTTGATAAGACCTCCTGCACAGCCAGCACATCCGCTGTAACGCGGGACATCAGACTTCCAGTTGAATGTTGCGAATGGAAGTCGAGGGGAAGCAACTCCAGATGTCGAAACAAGTCGCAACGCAAGTCACGCACCATCGAGAAGCCAACAGCACCCATAAGATAGGCGGATAGAAAGCGTGCAATTCCCAGCAACACATAAAGAATTACCAAACTACCCGCCAGCCGAAGGAGATCTTCAGTAGTGACACTGGTCTGGACCGTCTCATCGACCGGGAGACCTTCGATGGCCTCAATAGGCTGCAAGAAACCTCCATCAAGGATTGGTTCAAGCAGGCTAATGATTCCAACGGTTGCAATGGCGACTCCGAACATCGCTGCAACTGCTGCGATCATCCGTGAACTATACGGCCACAAATATCGGCGCAGCCGGTAAAGATTATTCATCGGACCAGCTCGGCAGGTGACGGGTCTCCCGGCTCGATGCATCCTACGGCTTGCAACACGCGGCGGGCAGCAACCTCGCTTGCACCGGCCCCACCGAGACGCTGACGAACATTCGCAAGGGAACTGTGCAA
>JAYYTT010000235.1:0-7823 GCA_036344375.1 Acidobacteriota bacterium
GAGTTGGGGTCTGGACGGCACAGATGTTCCTGATCTTCCACCTGGGACGCCTCGACGTATTGCCCGTCGGGGACCTTGGGGTCCGAAATGGTTTTCGTGACGCATATGGGCTGGATGATTTACCAAACAACGAGACAATGGAGCGTATCGCAGAGCCATGGAAGCCTTACCGGTCGATTGGCGCCTGGGATTTGTGGCGGTTTAAGGACACCGTGGAAGCTGGCATATGAGCGAAATCTCTAAGCAGGAGTGGGAAGATTTCCACACTTCGGTTGTCGAGTGTCGCCAATGCCAGAGATTGGTGGAGCATCGGGAGCATATGGCTCGCGAGAAGCGCGCGGCATTTAGAAATGAGGAGTATTGGGGACGGCCGGTTCCTGGGTTCGGCGATCGAGAAGCGATGTTGCTAATCGTCGGTTTAGCGCCGGCGGCCCACGGTGCCAACCGAACTGGCCGCATGTTTACCGGTGACCGCTCAGGTGACTGGTTGTACCGTGCCTTGTATCGAGCAGGATTTGCCAATCAGCCTAAATCTATTGATCTTTGCGATGGCCTCGAACTCACCGGCGCTTATATCTCGGCGGCTGTTCGCTGTGCCCCACCGGATAACCGCCCGACTACGATTGAGCGTGATGCATGCCAACCCTTTCTCGAACGTGACATCCGATTTCTTGAGTCTGGTGGGCTTGGCATCCGTGTCATCGTTCCTCTCGGGCAGTTCGCTTATAACCAGGTGCTTCGGATATACAAAGACCAAGGCTACTTGGTGCCGAAACCGAAGCCACGTTTTGGGCACAGCATTGAAGTCCCACTCAAGGTAGCCGATACTGGCACGGGGCCTATAGTGATAGCGAGTTTTCATCCGAGCCAGCAGAATACCTTTACTGGCAAGCTGACTGAGGAGATGCTTGACGCGGTTTTCAAACGTGCTCGAATACTTATCGAGGACGGTAGTTCGTGATATCGAAGCAAGACCGAACCTCGCAATTGACATTGAAACTTGTCGCAGTTTTCAGTCAAAGTATCCTGTGCATATACTGCATACGACGAGTTTATTAACGGAGGAAACATGCTGATCCGTAAACTGAGGGGCTGGGAAATTCCAGAGCGAGAGGTGACGCCAGAAGGTGCCTACTTGAACCGGCGTGAGCTCGTGCGATCGATGGGGTTTACAGCAGCGGGTATCGGCTCACTACTGGCTACTGGGTCTTTCGCCAAGGCTTCCGCTCAGCAGCGCATTCGCGGAGTGGACGAGGCGGTTAATTATCCTGACTGGCCCGCGGTGGATAAATACCCGGCCAAGAAGAGCACAGTTTTTACAGAAGAGCTCACCGGGCGCGAGATTACCTCTGAGAATGTCACTCTGGCCTACAACAATTTCTACGAGTTCAGAACCGACAAGGCTAATGTTTGGCGTAATGTGGAGCGCTTTGAAACCCGACCTTGGGAGGTCGAAGTCGGTGGTTTGGTTAATAACCCCCAGACTTTTGATGTTGACGATTTGATCCGTAGCATGCCGCTTGAGGAGCGTGTTTATCGCTTTCGATGTGTCGAGGCATGGGCTGCCACTGTTCCGTGGACAGGTTTTCCATTTCGTGCCCTTGTTGAGCGAGTCCAGCCGCAGAGTGCGGCAAAGTACATACGTATGACGACGGCGTTGCGCCCCCGGCAGATGGTCGGTGTGGAGGAGCAGCCGTGGTACCCGTGGCCGTACCAAGAGGGGCTCACTATCGAAGAGGCGATGAACGACTTGTGCTTGTTGGCCACCGGGGTCTACGGTAAACCGATGCCAAAGCAGAACGGTGCTCCCATTCGATTAATAACCCCGTGGAAATATGGATTCAAACAACTCAAGTCGATAACTTCCATCGAATTTACGGAAGAGCAGCCGAAAACACTGTGGAGCACGGTTACTCCAGCGGAATATGGTTTCTGGGCCAACATCAACCCGGAAGTCGCACACCCGAGATGGTCACAGGCAACCGAGCGCGTCATTCCCAACAACCAGAGGGTCCCGACACGTCTGTTTAATGGCTATGCTGAATGGGTCGCTGATATGTATAGCGACCTGGAGGCCGAATACGGCGAGTGGCTGTATAGGTAGGCGATGCAGGCGATCTTTGCTGCAGAAAACTGATTTAGGGACGTCGTTCGGTGATGACTTCGCCGACGTCGTGGGTTGGCTCTTCGCAGGTGTAGTTTTCGCACAGATAAAAAGTCGGTTGCTCGTCGACAATCTTCTTGCCGGCCAGAAGTGGAATCTCCGCTGCAGCGTCCACCACATCTTCAGACCCGGGGTCGAAGGCAAGGATCAGATCGTGGGGGCGAAATTGTTTCCACAAAGAACGCAGTGTGCCAGAAATTTTAGGTGATTCACTGTCGCCTATGAGAACAATCTCGCGCTGTGCCCGGAGGTAGTAATCGGTCCCCGTGACCATATGGGCGAACCCGCTAGGAGCTGCTTTCATTTGATCTTGAAATGCATGCAGCACATCACTGCCACAACGTCCGTAGCTTTCCTCACCGGTGATTGCTTGTAACCGCAATAGAGTGTTGGCGGCAACTGCGTTGCCGGAAGGCGTGGCGCCGTCGTGGCCTGGCTTCATTCGAGCTATGAGCTTCTCGTGATCAGCCCCCACGAAAAAGAAACAGCCACTGGCATCATCCCAGAAAAGATCGATCATTTGGTCTGCCAGTACCCGTGCTTGACGTAACCATTTGAGTTCGAAGGTAACTTCAAACAACTCGACAAGTCCCCAAACCAGGTTGGCATAGTCGTCGATGTAGGCGAGCAAATGACTTTGGTTATCGCGGTGGCTGTGCAGTAGGCGCCCATCCACGATCATCCTGCCGACTGCAAAACTTGCTGCTCGCTCAGCAGACTCCAGAAATTTTTTGTTGCCGAGTACCCGATATCCTTTCGCCATTGCAGCGATCATCAGACCGTTCCAGTCTGTAAGAATTTTGTCGTCGAGGCCGGGATGGATTCTTCGGTCGCGGGCTTGCAGAAGCAGTGAACGGGAAGTTTTGAGGCTGGATTCCAAAACCTCGGGGGCGACTCCGAGATCTTCGAAGAACTCAGTGGCTGGCTTCGCAAGGTTGAGAATATTTGTGCTCTCCCAATTGCCGCTGGCGGTGACGTCGTAGACAGTGCAGAAAGTCTCTGCTTGCTTGCCCAATAACGCTTCGATTTCGTTGAGTTGCCACACGTAGAATTTACCCTCTTCACCCTCAGAATCAGCGTCGAGCGTTGAGTAATATCCGCCCGCTGGTGACTGCATGTCGCGTGCAACCCAGTCGAGCGTCTCGGTAGCAACGCGACGGTACTCTTCGTGGCCGGTTAATTGCACGGCTTCTAGATAAGTGATCGCTAGTAGTGCGTTGTCGTACAACATCTTTTCGAAGTGTGGAACGAGCCAGCGATCATCAGTCGAGTATCGGTGAAAACCGCCACCGAGCTGATCGTACATACCACCGTATGCCATCCTGTCGAGTGACAGAGTTGCCATATGAAGCACCTCGGCGTCACCGTGCTGCCAGACATGCCGAAGCAAGAGGCTGATTGCCATTGGGTGTGGAAATTTTGGGGCGCCCGAGAACCCTCCAAATAGGGGCTCGAATCGATGCCTGTAGTGGGTAACGGCAGTATTAACTAGGTCAGCGCTCAGGATCTCTAGTGAAACCGACTTCCCGGCCCGCTGAATATTTTTTTCGATGTGTTCGACGATGTCGTTCGAGGCTGCCTCGATAGGGCCACGTTCCTGCTCATATGATTGCCTGACTGATTCTAGGACCCGGCGGAAGCCAGGCATTCCGCCGCGATCGTCGGGGGGGAAGTAGGTTCCGCCAAAGAAGGGTTTCAGGTCCGGCGTCAAGAAGACGGTCAGTGGCCAGCCACCGTGACCTGTCATCATCTGTACTGCCGTCATGTATATGTCATCGAGGTCCGGGCGCTCTTCGCGATCAACTTTGATGCAGATGAACCCATCGTTCATCTGCCTCGCAATTTCCTCGTCCTCAAAGGACTCTCGCTCCATAACGTGACACCAATGACAGGCCGCGTAGCCGATACTCAGTAGTACCGGTTTGTCCTCGAGCCGCGCTGCTTTAAGTGATTCCGAGTCCCACGGATGCCAGTTGACGGGGTTGTGAGCATGCTGAAGGAGATAGGGGCTTGTTTCCTGTGCCAGGCGGTTAGAAGGGCGAATGTCGTTCATGTCCCCAGCTTACCTTCTATGTTCTTTTGACGGTGTCGCATTGCGGCGGACGAGCCACAAAGGTAGCTTGAAGGATCCCCACCACAGGCGAAAAGATGTCAAAAGAGCGTTTATCAAGCAGGGCGGTGCACCAAGTTGTCGGAGTGTGCGCTATGGCATTGCTGTGTGCTGGGTTCGCGGCTGGCCAGGAGCAAGAACCGCAGACAGGTTTCACAGCCGACGTCAACCTTGTCTTGCTGCACGTGGCGGTCATTGATCCTCGGGGTTCCGATGTTCCCCCGTTGAGCGTTGAGGATTTCACCGTCTTCGACGACGGTGTCAAACAAACGGTTGAGTTGTTTGTCGCGCCTGCTGACGCGCCGCTCGACGTCGCGTTGGTTCTCGATTCTAGTGCAAGTATGAAGCCTGTTGAGATGTTGGCACGTCGGGCTGCGCTGTCATTCCTGGGCCGTCTAGCTCCGGACGATTGCGCTTTCGTTTTGCCGTTTTCAGACACTTCGGGACCTGGGAGATGGGGACGATCAGCGGACCCTGACTTGCGTATGTACATCGGTGGAATTCGTTCGCAAGGTGGCACAGCTTTACATGATGCTCTTCTCGAAGGTCTCTCGCAGCTCGAACGGGCCAGCGCCAATGATCTCGTTGCGGTCGCCAGTGAAGCTGAAGAAGGCCCAACCTCTGAAGAGCGCGAGGAATCTGGTATCGGATTGGACAGCGGGCCACCTGTGCAAACTTCAGGTCCCGACAAGGTGGTGGCGTCTGGCGACAATCCGGTTATTACGTTACCCCCTCGGCGGACTTCGCTACTCAGCCAGGTTGGGGATGCCGTTCGTTATCTTGATCTCAGTGCGCCGCCTCCGGTTATTGGCTGTGGTAAGCCACTCCCTCCGGGCACCTTGACAACCGCAGCCAATGCTCGCCGCAAGGCACTCATCCTACTTAGCGATGGGGCCGACATGGACAGTAAAGCGGGTTTCTATGATGCTCTCGGGGCAGCCCGCGCAGCGAGTGTTCCGGTGTTTCCAGTGGCTATGGGTTACGCCAACGACGACCCTAGTCTCAAGGATCACCTTGAGGAGATTGCCCGTGCAACAGGCGGCAGGATGGTTCAAAACGGAAAGCCGGGCGAACTTGGGGAATCATATGATCAAGTAGTGAGTCTGCTGCGATCGTATTACCTGATCGGATACAGTCCGGATCGCCTGGGATCTCCAGAGCAAACGCCATCAGGCGGGCGACCTCGATGGCACGATGTCACTGTGGCGCTGCGCCGCCCAAACTTCGAGCCGCTTGTTCGACCTGGTTACTATCGCTGATAGTGTCAGGAGCCTTTATAACAGGGACCAGTGACCACCGGGAGCCTCCGAAACAGTCTCGTCCTCTCCTGTACAAGCGTTTCTTTGCCTGGTCTCTATCGAAGCTCCAACGATGCTACGGCGATGAGATTGACCAGCGAAAGAAAGAACTGCTTGGCGCGCTGCACGGAACTGTTGTCGAGATAGGCCCGGGCGCTGGGGCGAACCTTGGGTTTTACCCGGACCATGTGAGTCTTGTGCTGGTCGAACCCAATCCCTATATGCGCCCGTATTTCGAGGAGATGGCCCGGCAACACGATGTTTCGTTCGAGATCTGTGGTGGCACGGCTGAAGACTTGTGCCTATCTGATGCTAGCGCCGACTTTGTGGTCTCCACCCTAGTGCTGTGCTCGGTTGATGACCCAGAAGCGGCCTTGCAGGAAGTGCTTCGGGTGCTAAAACCAGGAGGGCGGTTCATCTTCGTGGAACACGTTGCCGCACCTCATGGCACGACAACACGGAAGTGGCAGGGTCGGTTGCGCGGATTTTGGCGTTGCATCTGTGACGGCTGCACACTCGATCGCGAAACCTGGATCGTTATCGAAGAAGCAGGCTTTTCTACCTGTGAGATCGAGCATTTTGAAGCCGAAGACGCCCCGCTCGTCAAGTCGCATATCGCCGGCATTGGGATGAAGTCCCAGTAACGTCGGAAGGTTACACCTGCGACGAATTCATTTTAATTAGCGTAGGCAGCGTGGCCGTCACACGGGAAGTTGCTGACCCATAGACCCTAGCTTCCAATCATTGAAGCTACGGCTGCGCCTACTGCTTCTAACCAAGGCTCGGGGAAAATACCGATCGCTAAAACCATCAACGTCAGAGCGGTGAGCGCGACAGGGCTGCCCAGTGTGGCCTGAATCGGCGGAGTTTCACTAGCGAAGTCAGCTTTGCTCTGGGATGCGTCACTAGCTGCTTTAGGATCCATGTATATCACCACTAGGACTCTGAGGTAATAGAAGATTGCGATAGCGGACGCTAACACCATGGCGATTGCCAGGTCAGTTCGGCCACCGGCAATGGCAGCGCTCAGTACTGAAAACTTGGCAAGAAATCCACCGGTCGGTGGGATGCCGGCGAGGGACAGCATCATTACGCTGAGCACAATGGCGAGGCCAGGGTGTCGTCGACCTAAACCTCTGTAGGCGTTGAAATCGTCGATATCGGTATTGGCCTTGGCGGAAAAGACAGCAATGACGCCGAACGTCCCCAGAGTCATTGCAACGTAGATGATGAGGTAGAAAACAACCGCTTCACTGCCAACTACACCACCTGCTGCCATGGCAACAAGCAGGTAACCGATGTGTGCGATCGAAGAATAGGCCAGCATGCGTTTCATGTCTGTCTGAAGCAGCGCCAGTAAGTTGCCTCCGAACATGGTCAAGATGGCGAGCGTCGCCAGCACGGAAGGTAACAACGAGTCGTCGGCGGGCACACCGGAGAGGAGCCTCAGCAGCGCGGCAACCACAGCTCCTTTCGACCCAGTAGCGATCAGTGCGGTTACTGGCGCTGGCGCACCCTGGTAAACATCCGGTGACCACATATGAAACGGAACCAAAGCCAGCTTGAAAGCGAAACCCACGATAAGCATCAATACGCCGACGGCGGCCCAGATCGCCTCTGGTGAACCGGCTGCTTTCAAGGCTTCAGCGCTTAGAGCCGTGACATTGGCGAACACCAAAGACCCGGTTGCCGCGTAAAGTAATGCGATTCCAAAGAGCAGTAACCCCGACGCCATTGCGGCAAGGATGAGGTATTTGATGGCGGCTTCAAGCGATTGCCTCTCGGTCCGTAAATAAGCCAGCAGGCCATAGAGTGAGACCGTCAACGTTTCAAGGCCGAGAAACAGCGACGCGAAGTGGGTGCTACAAACCAGAACACCCATACCGAACGTGGCGAACAATAAAAGTGAATAGTAAGCCTCACCTGCGCAACGGCGGGCACGAAGATAGGGATGCGAAATAATGGCCAATATCCCAGTTCCCGAGAACAGCAGCGTCATGAATAGAATCGAGTAACTGTCGATGCGCAGCAAAGGCGTCACATCACGTGGGGCAAGGGGGCGTACGCTGGCGATCGACGCCAAAGCGATTCCGATACCTATAATCGTTAACCAATGCAGCATCACCCTTCGGGCACCGTACGCACCGGCGAGCATAACCACCGTACCCATGACGGCGACCACGATGAGCGGTAGAAGGGCGACCAGATCGGTGTTACTCATGGTCGAGACTCCTGCTTAGCTGACGCAGTT
>JAYYTT010000236.1:0-3338 GCA_036344375.1 Acidobacteriota bacterium
ATGGTTCAAAGTATCCACCCAACAACCGGTCCCACTTGTTCAAAACACCGTCTCCCCCGCCACCTGGACTGCGGTCTTGATAGAGAACGCCAACATGGTCTTCGATCGAAAGAAGGTCTCCAACCTGCACCTCATCGAAGGTTACTGGGCGAACAGGATCGTACGTGTAGTAGTAAATACCATCCTCTGCAAGGAACATTTCTTCGACCACGGTCGTCCCCCACTCTCCCAGCTCCTCCCATCCAAAAAACTCCATGTCAGCCGCACCGAGGGCACGTTGGGTGGCGATCCAAAAGTCGAGAACCGTTCCCCCAATAAAACGGCTGGCTGGATGAGCAGAGGCAAGCAGGTCGTTGCTAACTGGAACATAAGGCAGCCCAGCGTACCCCTGTATGACACCGAGAGCATCACCACTCGCTCGTACAGTCACCCGATGAGGTTGTTCGGTAATCATCGTGGCGTGAACCCCCTCTAGCCCAGGAGATGCAGCTTCATCGAGCACCCTGTCACGGACATCACGTACAACTGCCTGAGCTTTAAAGCGCATCGTGCCAACGTCAACGCGTGGAAAATCGTCGCCCGTCGGCATCGTATCGGCAGCGTGTTGGTCACGAAATCCCCAAGCCAGCATGAACGTCTCGTTATAGCGAATATCGCCCGGGTCAAAGTCGCTTTTGAAGTTTTCATTATCGAACCCATACACAGGCTCAACTTTGAACCAAAGAATTTCCAGGGCATTCCACCACGTGCTCCACGCTTCTACTTCAACAACCTCGGTGCCCGACTCCCCGAGCCGCATACGATCAACCGGCCCAAAAAATCGCCTGCGTCCATGCAGTGTCGTCTCCACGACGGCGTAAAGGTTTACCGGTTCCCCAGCGAACACCTCTTTCGGAGATATGGAGGCCATATCGTCCCCGAGACGGGACGACACAACCCAGACACGTTCCATTCTGGGTGTGCTCCAACTTTGCAACAGTGGTATGCCAAACCAGATCGTCAGCGCACCGGCGACCACCGTCGACCCGATGAGCAGAAGGCGAAAAGACTCGCGATTCAAGAGGCCCCAGGCTCACTCAGCACAACTGATCCGAACACCATCTTGGCGTGCTTAATATGAGTTACGGCCATTGTACTAAGGAGTAAGTGAACGGAGTTTTCCGTTTGAAACAGCTTCAGCAAAAAGCAACGCTTCCAGCTGGTGGACGCCAGTAACATGTTTCCCATCCGTGCAAGACGGCAAGACATTAGTCGAGACAGAACTAGCAGCATCGCTGGCCTCAACCCGCGGCATCAACCCCACATCCCCAATCAGACGCTGTGCCACGGCACGGGCGACATTAATAGGGATAGCGAAACCCACCCCCGAAAAGCTGCCATGGCCACGCTGTCCGTTCTTTCCCGCGATGATGGCTGTATTAATACCAATTACCTCACCACGCAGGCTGACGAGAGGCCCACCTGAGTTGCCTTGGTTAATTGGTGCATCAGTGACGATAAAGTCTTCATAGCGGGCAATGCCGAGTCCGCTGCGATGCAAGCCACTTACAATGCCGCTGGTTGCCGTTGCCACCAGACCAAATGGAGCCCCAACCGCGACGACGAACTCACCTACCCTCATTTGGTCGGAATCGCCTAAAGCCGCAGCCTTTAACCTGCCAGCTTTAACCTTGATTACGGCAAGATCGGTAGCCACGTCAACGCCATGCACTTCAGCGTCGAACTCGGATCCATCAGTGAAACTTACAAGAACTGTCTGAGCATCTTCGACCACATGGGCATTGGTGAGAATGTAACCAGCTTCATGGACAACTACCCCAGAGCCACTGCGACGGGTCGAAGGAACCATCAAAAGGACCACAGTCGGCCCAACATGATCGAGTACCCGGGAAATCGTATTTTCTGGTGAGCCGGCATCTAGACCAACGGGACGCGCTCCACCGAGTTCAAGCATCACTCCCCCCGTCGTCTCCGGTTGCCAGTATATGGCGCCAAAGATAGAGACGAGAATCATCGCCACGATCAGCGCCACAACCAAAAGAATGTCCCTAATTCCCTGCCTGTGGGAGTTCGAGGCTAGCTCAGGGGTCGAGAAAGGATCCATAGAACCAGCTCCAGCTCTTCATGGGGAAGCAGTGCGGCCTAGCGCACCTTGGTTAGGTTGGATCTTAGCATGGGCATCCTATCGAACAGGATGCTCAAAAAGGTCACTGGGGATGCGTTCTTGACAGTCCCCGCAAAAGAACTGTGCAGGGGGACGGACAAGTACGTAGCTAGCTGACTGGAGTTACCTGGTATTCCCGAATGAGCGCCACAGGTGCATCATCAAGGCTCATCGACCGGATGCCTTCGACCGCAGCAACAGCACCGGCAATGTTAGTGATACACGGCAGTCCGTGATCAAGTGCAGTGGCACGAATTGCTTTCTCGTCGAAACGAGACTCCGCTCCCAGCGGCGTGTTGATAATGATCTGGACTTCCCCATTAACAATGTAATCGGCGATACTCGGCCGCCCCTCATTGACCTTATAGACTGCCTCTGCTTCGACTCCATTTTTAGCCAGGAAAACCTGCGTACCCTTAGTTGCCAGCAGTCGAAAACCACATTCTCTCAAGGTCGCCGCAATCGGCACAGCAGCCGGCTTGTCGCCATCCTGCACCGAAATAAATGCGGCGCCCTCAGAAGGAAGGGGCATTCCGGCGCCAGCGGATGCCTTGGCGAAAGCGACACCGAAAGTTGAAGCAGCACCCATAACCTCACCGGTGGAACGCATCTCCGGACTCAGGAGCGGGTCGTATCCTGGAAATCTATCAAAGGGAAACACCGGTGCCTTCACAAACACCGAGTGCACCGGTGGGTCCTCGGTGAGACCGAGTTCAGGTAGCGTCGAACCAAGTAGCAGCCGTGTAGCAATCCCCGCCAGCGGCACACCAGTTGCTTTGGCGACGAACGGCACCGTTCGGCTCGCACGGGGATTAACCTCAAGGACGTAAACCTCGTCGTCGACGACCGCAAACTGAATGTTCATCAGACCAACGACACCGAGGTCGATTGCCAACCTCCGAGTCCAATCGCGAATCGTCACCAGCGCAGCTTCAGCAACACCGATCGGCGGCAACACACAAGCTGAATCGCCTGAATGCACACCAGCCTCTTCGATATGCTGCAAGATGCCGCCTATGACCACGTTCTTCCCATCGCACAAGGCATCAACGTCTATTTCCTGGGCGGACTCGAGAAACTTGTCGATCAGGACAGGGTGATGCGGAGACGCTTGAACCGCTTCTTCGATGTAGCCGCGCAGGCTATCTGACTCGTACACGATCGCCATACCTCG
>JAYYTT010000237.1:0-3469 GCA_036344375.1 Acidobacteriota bacterium
GGCACTTCTTTGTAAAGGGGGTTTGCTAGCCTAGCAGGCCGCAATCTTCCCTTTTTTTTGATCGATCGTTCTCGTCGCCATCGGCGCCGGCTCGGCGACCGTAAGGTCGCACCCTTCTCCCTCGTCGTGATCCGAGGCTGTCAAAGGGGGTGACCATGTACGGCACCAGTATTGTAACCGCCCTCAGTGCCGGCCTCCTGGCTCAATCCAGCGGATTTTCTCAAACCGCCACCGCGGCCGGTGTCGCCTTCGGCATACTGTTTGGCGGTTCTTTTCTGTTGGCTATTTGGTTAATAGTGAGGCGACGTTTGGGACATCGCCTCCTTGGAGACGCCAAAGAGGACGCCAGGAAGCTAACTGAAGACACCTTAAGGGAATCCGACACACTGCTCAAAGAAGCAAAGATTGAGGCCCGGGAAGAACACCTTCGTTCTCAACAAGAATTCGCAGAAGAAAGCCGTGACCGTCGGCGCGAGATCGGCAGGCTTGAACGCCGTATTATTCGGCGCGAAGAAAAACTGGAACGACGGACCAGTGCCTTCGAAGACCGTGAAAGAGAACTTGTGAGGTTAGAGACCAAGCTAGGCCAGAAACTTAAAAGGGCAGAGGTTGCGGAAAGTGAAGCTAACAGGAAGCGTGACGAGGCTGTAGGACGTCTCGAACGTGTAGCGGGGCAAACTTCCGATCAAGCTAAACAGGCTCTAATACAGCTCTTGCAGCATGAGGCTCGTGAAGAGGCAACTACCAGTATCCGTCGGATTGAAGAAAACGCCAAAGCTTCGGCCAAGAAACAGGCAGACCAAATTATATCGACAGCAATTCAGAGGGCTGCTAGCAACCATGTCGCAGAACATACTGTTTCGGTTGTTGAACTCCCATCCGATGACATGAAGGGTCGAGTTATCGGCCGCGAGGGCCGCAACATTCGGGCTTTCGAGATGGTGACGGGGGTCAACCTCATTGTCGATGACACACCTGAGGCTGTGCTCATTTCGACCTTCGATCCATTGCGGCGTGAGGTCGCGCGGCTTGCGCTCGAACAGCTCGTTGGAGACGGCCGGATTCACCCGTCCCGCATAGAGGAAGTCGTCGAACGTATACGCGCGGAAATCGAAGAACAGATCCAACATGATGGCACTGAAGCAGCGGCTGACCTCGGCATTCATGAATTACACACCGACTTAATCCGCCTCATTGGGACCCTCAAGTTCCGCACTTCATATGGGCAAAACGTCCTAAAGCATTCGATTGAGGTGGCAACGATCGCCGGAATTTTGGCTAGTGAACTTGGTGTAGATGCAATCGTTGCTCGTCGGGCTGGCCTACTCCATGATGTCGGCAAGGCAGTAGATCACGAAATCGAAGGGACGCACTTGACCATCGGTATCGACCTGCTGCGACGCTACGGAGAATCTGATGCCGTTATACACGGAATGGAGGCGCACCATTTCGATGTGGAGCCTAAAACCGTGGAAGCGGTCCTCGTACAGGCGGCTGATGCTTTATCTGCAGCTCGGCCCGGCGCTCGCCGTGACATGCTTGAGACATATGTTAAGCGCCTGCAGAAGCTTGAAGAAATCGCGGACGCTTTCAATGGCGTCAGCAAAGCATACGCCATCCAGGCTGGCCGCGAGCTACGCATTATCGTCGAATCCGACCAGGTAAGTGACAACGAGGCGATCTGGCTATCCAAGGATATTGCTAAACGAATTGAGAAAGAGGTTCAGTATCCAGGTGAGATCAAGGTCACTGTAATTCGGGAGACCCGTGCTGTAGGTCTGGCACGGTGAGGATACTGTTCGTCGGCGACGTCGTCGGGAAGCCGGGTCGCCGCATCCTTGCTACTCGACTTGCCAACTTGCAAAGGACTTACGATGTGGATTTTACAGTTGTCAATGCTGAGAATGTTGCAGCTGGCCGCGGCATCACTCCCACACTCTCTGATGAAATCCTGGCTATGGGCGTCGACGTACTCACAAGTGGCAATCACATCTGGGCTCAAAGAGGTATCGAACGGTATCTCGAGGAAGAGCCCCGCTTGTTACGTCCCGCTAACTATCCTGCTGGAGCCCCGGGCACAGGTGTCTTCCATGGGCGGTCGCGAGATGGTCACCCCGTCAACGTGATCAACCTTCAGGGACGGGTCTTCATGCCCGAACTCGACTGCCCGTTCCAAGCTCTCGACAATATCCTTGATGCGGCCAGCGATTTGCCGACCGTAACCTTACTTGATTTTCATGCCGAGGCAACATCCGAAAAGCAGGCTATGGGCTGGCACGCTGACGGTAGAGTCAGCGCGGTTGTGGGAACTCACACCCACGTGCAGACGGCTGACGCGCGCCTACTGCCTGCCGGAACAGCCTACTGTACCGATGTGGGCATGACCGGCTCTCTGGACTCCATCATTGGCACCCGTGTGGATCTTGCGCTGTCCCGCTTCCTTTCCAGCCGCCCGGTACGCTTTCAGGTTGCTAAAACTAATCCACGCGTTTCTTATGTTCTGATTGATATCGACACAGCTTCAGGCTATGCCACGGATATTAAGGCTCGTTATGATCCTCCAGGACCCCTGCACACCACGGAACCCGGAGACCCAGGTATCGTTGACCGGATCTTTGATTAATGCCCCTAGAGGTCAACAATAATCTGCGTCAAGTCTGGAGCGTCTCCGACCTTGTAGATCTTTCAAGAGACTTACTTGCCAAAGCGATGCCCTTCGTCTGGGTGCGGGGAGAGATTAGTGGCTTCTCGTCCCCTGTTAGTGGCCATTGGTATTTTGACCTGAAGGACGACCGAGCCTTGGTCTCAGTAGCGATGTTCAAGGCCGCGAATAGCCAAGTACCGTTCGAAATAAAGGACGGCATGGAGATCATCCTCGGAGGCGAGGTAGCAATTTACCCGCGCCGCGGAAAATTTCAAATCGTGGCGGAAATCCTTGAACCAGTCGGCTGGGGCGCTCTGCAGATTGCCTATGAGCAACTCAAGACAAGGCTTGATAGTGAAGGTCTCTTTGATTCTGTACGGAAGCGTCCCTTGCCTATTTTGCCCCGCTGTATTGGTGTCGTTACTTCACCCACTGGGGCGGCATGGCGAGACATGTGCAAAGTATGGAGGAAGAATTCGGTACCGATTCGCGCGTTGTTATCACCAACCCAGGTACAGGGAACTGACGCCGCGACTGGGATCGTCTCCGCGCTCGACAGATTAAACCGCCATGGGAAAGCAAATGTGATCATCGTGGGCCGCGGCGGAGGCTCACGAGAGGATCTCTGGGCATTTAATGAAGAACCCGTAGCCCGCGCCATTGCAGCGTCCGATATACCCGTCGTATCAGCCGTCGGCCATGAGATCGACCAGACAATCGCCGACCTAGTCGCTGATCACCGCGCCGCGACGCCAACCGCGGCCGCTGAGCTAGTTGCCTACAGTCGACAGCGACTAATGGAACGCATAGTCGGTACCAACATAC
>JAYYTT010000238.1:0-4406 GCA_036344375.1 Acidobacteriota bacterium
CACCAGTGGTTCGTTTGCTTCGACGATTCAACAGTTCTTCGCTATGACGCGACTAGACGATCTCGTCGCCTGGGGGCGCAAGAACTCGATGTGGCCGTTCAACTTCGGCCTGTCGTGCTGCTACGTCGAGATGATGACCTCGTTTACATCCGAACACGATACCGCTCGCTTTGGTGCGGAGGTGCTCCGTGGAACGCCACGTGAAGCTGATCTCATCGTTATCGCAGGTACTGTTTTCAAAAAAGTTGCTCCGGTAATCAAACGACTCTATGACCAAATGTTGGAGCCAAAATGGGTCATTTCGATGGGCTCCTGTGCCAATTCTGGCGGCATGTATGACATCTATAGTGTCGTCCAAGGCATTGACTCCATCCTCCCGGTCGATGTTTACGTGCCAGGCTGCCCGCCACGACCTGAGGCGTTCCTCGAGGGACTGCTACTGCTTCAGGATCAAATAGGTTCCGAAAAACGCCCGCTTTCCTGGACCATCGATGAGCACGGCATCGTGCCGGCCACCGAATTACCAGTCCAGCGTGATCTAAAGCGTGAGCAACGCCGCCGCCAGGGAAATTTGCGCCCGCCGAGTGAGGGTCGCTGAAATATGCCCGCTAAAGCCACAGTTCTGGAATCTTTAGCGCTGCGTCTCGGTGAAGAGGCGGTGATTGTCCAACCAACAAAAGACGACATCCCGACTGCATGGGTACCGCTTGACCAGGCGCACGATGCGCTCGCATGGCTGGTAAACGAGAGCGATGAGCGCTACCGGGTTCTGTACGACCTGACGGCGATCGATGAACGTAATCGACAAGTAAGGGAAGAACACCGCGGAAACGCGACTGAACGACACGGAGATTTCACTCTCATCTACCACCTGATGTCCTACGAGGCCAATACCGACCTACGTTTAAAGGTCGCACTCAAGGGAGAATATCCAAGTGCCCCTACCGTGAGTGACATCTGGCCCTCTGGAAATTGGTACGAGCGCGAAGTTTTCGACATGTTCGGTATCGGATTTGACGGTCACCCCTGCCTACGGCGAATCCTCATGCCGCTTGATTGGGAAGGTCACCCGTTGCGTAAGGAACACCCGGCACGAGCCACTGAGATGAAACCCTACAGCCTCCCAGAAGAACGGCTTGTGGAACACGAGGAAGCACTTCGATTTCGACCAGATGATTGGGGTCTGAGCGATGGCGACTGGGCCTCGAAAAAATTTCCGGGCGCTGACAAAGCCATTCCTAAAGACGACACGGATTACTTGTTCCTTAACCTGGGCCCCAACCACCCCGGTACCCACGGTCTACTCCGCCTTGTCCTTAAGCTTGATGGAGAGCGAATCGTCGACGTCATACCCGATATCGGTTTTCACCACCGCGGCGCAGAGAAAATGGCAGAGCGGCAGACCTTTCATACCTACCTCCCGTACACCGACCGTATCGATTACCTCTCGGGTGTTAACAACAACCTCGCCTACCTTCTCGCCGTAGAGAAGCTATCGGGAACTCAGGTCCCAGAGCGCGCCAAGATTATCCGTGTTCTGCTTTGCGAGTTATTTCGTATTGCCTCGCATTTGGTATGGATCGGAACGTTCGGGCACGACGTCGGGGCGATTTCACCAGTGTTTTTTACCTTTACTGACCGTGAAAAGCTGTTCGATGTCGTCGAGGCAATCACCGGTGGCCGCATGCATCCAACATGGTTTCGCATCGGCGGCGTCGCTATGGACCTGCCGAACGATTGGCGAGGTTTACTGAATGAGTTTCTCAAGGGTTTTGAGGGGCGGCTGAAGGAATATGAGGACCTGTTAATAGGAAACCCAATCTTTCGGGCACGTACTCGAGGCGTCGGGGCGATTAGCTTAGACGAAGCAATCGACTGGGGCGTCACTGGTCCGAATTTGCGCGCTTGCGGTTTCGAGTGGGACTTCCGCAAGAAACGTCCGTATTCGGATTACGACCAATTCGACTTCGAGATACCGACTGCCGATGGTGGTGACTGCTTCGCAAGGGCTGCGGTGCGTTTCGAGGAAATTCGGCAGAGTCTGCGCATTATCCGACAGGCAGCGGAGAACATGCCGGCAGGCAATTACATCGCAGACGATCATATGTCGATGCCGCCCTCCCGTGATGAAACGATGATCAATATTGAAACGTTGATTCACCACTTTGTCGGAGTTTCATGGGGTTTCACAATCCCCGCGGGCGAGGCGCATGCCGGCATTGAGGCTCCGAAAGGCAACAACGGCTACTATATCGTTGCCGACGGTGGTACCTCACCTTACCGGCTTCGCATCCGCACTCCGTCGTTTGCCCACATGCAAATACTGCCGCAGCTCTCACGTGGCAGTCTGATCGCCGACCTCATAACTATCCTGGGTAGCATTGACTACGTACTCGCGGATATTGATCGATGAGTTTCGGCGCCGGAGATAGAGCCCAGCTCGACGAGATCCGCTCCCACTACCACAACGCACGTGCCGCTTCCGTGAGCGTCATGAGGTGGGTGCAACGACGCGATGGATACATCTCGGACACAGCGCTACAGGACGTCGCTGAGTACCTTGAGCTTCCTGCTGCCGACCTCGAAGGGTTGGCTACCTTCTACAACCTTCTGTTTCGAAAACCCGTTGGCAATCATGTCATAAAGGTGTGTGACAGCGTGTCGTGTTGGATGTGCGGCTACGAGAGTGTCTACGACCGTTTGCGCAATTGCTTGGGCATCGAATATGGAGATACCACAGAGGACGGAGAATTCACCCTGCTGCCAGTTGTTTGCCTGGGCAACTGTGACAACGCCCCGACCTTGATGATCAATGACGATCTTTACGATCGAGTCAGCCCCGATACGGTGGATTCGATTCTCAAAGCCGTTCTCGGCCACGGAGGAGATCGTGGCTGAGATCACTCCGGTTCTCACACGTCACATCGTTGAGGGAAACCCACCTCTCGATTTCACCGGTTACCGTGCCACCGGGGGCTATGAGCCCATGCGCCTGGCAGTAGAAACACTGTCGTCTCGCAAGGTGCGAGAAATCGTCAAGGAGTCAAACCTTCGCGGGCGCGGCGGCGCTGGTTTCCCCACCGGCGTTAAATGGGGGTTCGTGCCCCAAGGCAAGGATTCACCAAGGCCCAAGTACATTATTGCGAACGGTGACGAAATGGAGCCAGGCACTTTCAAGGATCGGCTTCTCATACACGGCAATCCACACCAGTTGGTTGAGTCGATGATCATCACCGGGTGGGCACTACAGGCAGACATCGGCTACATCTTCTTGCGCCCGGAATATGAGACAGGCGCGCACCTGCTGGAGGCTGCCATTGAAGAGGCATATGCCGCTGGGTTTCTAGGCGACAACATTCTTGGAAGCCACTGGTCATTTGAGCTGCACACTCACACCAGCGCGGGACGATACATCTGTGGCGAGGAAACAGCGCTGTTGAATGCCCTTGAAGGCAAGCGGCCAAACCCACGGTCACGCCCCCCCTACCCGGCTATCGCAGGTCTCTGGGGCAAACCAACGATCGTACAAAATATCGAGACCCTCGTTTGCCTCCCGCACATTGTCGCCAACGGCGCCGAGTGGTTCCGTAGGCTCGGACTCACCAAGGACTCCGGAACAAAGCTTTACTGCGTCTCAGGCATGGTAAAGCACCCCGGTAACTATGAGCTTCCGATAGGCGTGACATTGCGCGAGCTTATCTACGAGCATTGCGGTGGTATGCGGAATGGACACGATTTCAAAGCCGCCATACCGGGCGGTGCATCAACGATGTTCATGACGGCCGATGAGCTCGATACGCCTCTCGACTTCACCAGTCTCGAAAAAGTTGGTAATCGGCTCGGAACCGCTGGCGTCATCGTGGCGGACCAGAACACCAGCATCGTGGGTATGGTTCTCAACCTTATGCATTTTTTCGCCCAGGAATCGTGCGGCTGGTGCACTCCGTGCCGCGAAGGACTACCGTGGATTGAAGGCTTGTTGCGTAATCTTGTCGAGGGTCGCAGCCAAAAGGGTGACCTTCAACTGCTGGATCAGGAGATGCGGATTATCGGCCCCAATTCTTTTTGCGCCCTCGCTCTGGGTGCCGAAGGACCCCTGCTTTCTGCCCTTGTGAAATTTCCCGAAGAGTTCGAAGCCTATTTGGCGAACGGGCTCGATCCAACAACACCCCCCGAGTTCACAGCACCCTTTGTCAACAAGGTCGAGAGCTGATCATGCCCACGATACTAATCGACGGGGCAACCTACGAGGTAGCCGAGGGCCGCAATGTGCTGCAGGCGGCGCTCGACCACAAGCTTAACCTTCCATATTTCTGCTGGCATCCGGCGATGGGCTCAGTCGGGGCGTGTCGGCGGTGCGCAGTGAAGCATTACCGGGACGAGCAAGACGAAAACGGGCGACTGGT
>JAYYTT010000239.1:0-10595 GCA_036344375.1 Acidobacteriota bacterium
TGAGCACTCCAGGCGTGCGGATCCGGAAAGCTGGGGTTGGCGCGAATCGATCGCTCAAACGCGGCGAGTGATGCGGCGATGTCCAAGTCGAGTTGGCGGATGCCTTCGGCAAGTTCGGCCTGTGCACGGGCTTGGTCGGCCGTCGCACGATAGACGTAAGGGCGGTGCAGCGCGATCCTTCGTTGAGAGGGGACAGTGACTTCGATTTCATGTCGGGTGTACTCGTTTTGGCCTGCTCCAGCGTCCCTGGGTAACAGTCGATAGCCCACCAGGTAGGATCCACGTAATCGTTCCAGCAACTGCACGTAGGATTCGGGTCCAGAGCGAAATGTGTCGCCACCGGAGACACCAACGAGCTTCTGGAATTCGATGAGTTTTCGGTTGCGGTCACCGAAACTGCCACCGCGGCTCATGCGCTCGGAGTTGAGGTTTCTGTCGGGGTTCCCCATGCCTTGCGTGGGTTGTCGACGGCTTGCTAGAGCTGAACCTCTCCCAGGCTGGACGAGTTCGATTTGGAAAACCGGCACACCGGCGGCCAGGGTCACCAACTCGACCTGAGCCACGCTGTGGCCGCTCGTGGTATCGACGCCGTCGGTAACGGCTACAATCGCGGTGCGCCGCTGCGTTGCCGGGTCGGCTGAGGCACCTGGTGGTGGCGCCGGACACTCACTCCCACCGCGCCCTGCCTGAGTGGTGGGTCCCGAGGCCGTTCCCAAGCCAACGTCAGCGGCAAATGGAGCGAGTCGTTGGACCCCTTCGACCAAGGCATCGTAGAGGGAAGTCGCGCCACCGATGAACGATTCTTCAATTGCGGCCGTGAGATTGGCGTCGCCGGGTCGGCCCCAGACCGACGCACTCACGTTGCGGTTGAAGCGCAGCAGTAAAACACAGTCTTGTTTCGCCGAAAGGGCCTGCACAAAGTCGATTGTTCTTTGCCGCCAACCGCCACCTGACATGCTCCCAGAGAGGTCGAGGAGGAGAGCCACATCGAGGGGAGTGTTCTCCGCTGACTCGACAAACGCAATTTCGTGCTCGATTCCGTCTTCTTTGACAATAAAATCGGTCGCAGCTAGGCCTTCCACAGGCTTGCCCGAGGAATCGGTAACGCGGACGCTTATTGTCTCGATCGCAACGTCGACGCCGAAGGCAACTTGTTGGGACCCCGCCGCCGTATTCGATAAGTGGGCCCCTTTAGCGACAGAACTTACCGGTAATAGAGCGCAGGCGACGGCGCAGAACATGATATTGACGGTAAGTTTGGGGAGGAACGATGGCATCTTAAATCTCCGCTTTTTTCATTGTTACCGCAATTACACCGGTTTGCCCAGGTTCCCTTCGGCAATCAGCGTTTGGCGTCGGAGATTTCCTTCAAGATCTCACGAACGTGTTTGGCGATCTCTTTGAGATCGTCAGCGTCTTTGTTAGGTGCGTCAACGTTATCAAGCGTTAGGCCTTTTTCGTAGATCTCCTTGCCATTCGAGTCAAAGAGCCGAATTCGCCCACGGAACCTCCGCGGCGCGTCTTGATCAATATCGCGGTCAGCAACTTCTGCGACAAAGGCGGCGTCTGAGGGGTCAGCAACCAAGCCGAGAAAAGGCGCCTCGGCGATCGCCTGACGGATTGTGCGGATGGCCTTCGGAAGGGCGGCGCGGGCGAACAGGTTGTTTTCTTCGGAATCTCCCGGGACCACTGCTATCCGCGGGGCTTCGAACTGCTGTAGAAAGTCATCTGGGAACGGCATGTCAGCGGCAATTTCTCCGAACACTTCAAATACATCTCCACCTGTCTGGGCGATGCGCATAGTGTGGTAAAAGGCGATTTCAAACTCACCCGCTTTACGGTGCAGGCGTATTGCTAGACGACGGATCGCGATATCGGTTGGAGACAGCGCCGTCGCCCGGGTGACATCACTGAGTGCCTCGTCGGTGCGACCGAGATGGTCGTAAACAAGGGCCCGATAAGCGACGGCAGCGGCGAGGTCTGGATTCGCCGTGATTGCGTTCTCTATCGCAAAGAGGGTGCCATCGATATCCCCAGTCTGAAATTGCTGCCGGGCTATCTCTAGTTCATTCTTGGCACGGACGAAGTCGACCGTTGGCCGATACACTATTTCAGGGTAGGCGAGGTCTCCGTCACGATCCCTAAGCTGTACCTCGACTTCGTGCCGAGTCAACTCAGAGAGCGTCCCTCGACTGGCCTTTGGCACGTAATAGCCTACAACGTAGTAGCCGCGGAGGCGTTCGAGCAACTGCTGATAGGCATCGGCACTGGCCAGGAGACTGGCTCCACCCGTAGCGGTCACAGTGCGTGAGAAGTCCGTCGAGCTACTGGCTCTCCTTGAACGGCCCCGGCCCATCCCCCTGCGGCCACCGGTGCTTCCCGCCACTTGAACGTGAAATAGTGGAATCCCAGCCGTAAGGGCGGAAAGTTCGACGTTACTGATACGGGCCTTGCTCGCACTGTCCTCGCCGTCTGTTACCACGATCAACGCGCGACGCCGGCGCTTAGTGGGGTCCGCAACGTTGATGGTCTTGAACGGTACCGGGCACTCTCCGGTTCGTATTGGTGCGGCCAAGGAACTTTCTATTTCCAGTGTCTCGGTGAACGGTATTCCGTCAGCGCTAAAGAGCGCCGCTAGCTCGACACCGGATGCAAGCGCGAGTTCGTTGGTCGCTGCTACTACGGCATCGTAAAGGGCGGTACCGCCGCCGGTCCTAGTTTGGTTGATCGTGTCTACCATCGACGAGTCGTTTGGTCGTCCCCAGATCGATCCGCCGACTCCCGAGCTGAAACCCATAAGGAACACGCAGTCCTGACGCGGGTTCAACGATAACAGGAACCCCGTTGCGCGTTGGCGCCAGGGGGTTCTTGCCATGCTTCCGGACAGATCGAGCACAAGAGCAATGTCGAGCGGCGCTCCAGACGGTGTCAGCGTGAGCCCGACTTCTCGCTCCTGGCCTTCTTCCCGCACGATAAAGTCCGCTGCTGTAAGCCCAGTGACTGGCACGCCGTTCCCATCCAGGACGCCCACGCTGATGGTTGCTAACGTCACATCGACGCCAAACACGGGCTGCTGGGTAGCCTGGCTGTCTTGTTGTACTGACACCCTTGAAATGGGTGGATTGCCTGGAACAACGACGGAAAGAAATCCCGCTAATAGCGCTAAATAGCAAGACGGAACTTGAGGTATTTGAAACACGTCGATTATCACTGTCAATGAAATATGCCCCATCTAATCGCAAACTCTGGTAGTTTTGCCAGTCGTTTGCCGTCGAAATGGGTTGTAGTTGCGGTCATTTGTGGGCGGCGACTCTGAACACCGTTTGGTACAATCCTGAAAATACGCGTTGCTTAGCCGTACATTCTTGGCTCGCCTCTACAGGCTGGAGCCCTGGGCTGCACGGCGAGAATTAGGGAGAGTAAGTGCACGCCGACGAACAGATCGACGTTCAGGAGACGGAGACCGAGGTGGACACCGACCTCGAGCTTAGAGCGCCCGCGGCTGACGGAGCTAAGGGCGCGAACCAAACCATCAAGATCGAAGATCTGACCGATGCGGAGCTACGTTCCGCGTACCGCATTGCGGTGCGTTCACGCGTCATGGAGGAGTACTTCGTTCGCCTGGTAAACCGCGGGGAGGTCAAATTTTCCATCTGGGGCCCGGGTGAGGAAATCCACGGTGCCGCAACCGCCTTGGCGCTCTCAAAGGTAGTCAAGCTTGGTGAGTTCGGCATGATCTTGCACTACCGCAGTGCCTGTCTGGCAACGATGTGGGCTGAGTTGCACGGACACAAAGACATGACGCTCGATTTAACCCGGCAGCAGTTTTCGCGCTCCACGGACCCGATGACTGGAGGCCGCATGATGGTCAACCATATCGTCATGTTGGACCTGGGCTTGCTCCCCGTGCAAAGCCCAACGGGCATGCAGCTCGGTAAGGCTGCTGGCTATGCCAAGGGCTTCCAGCTTAAGGGCATCGATAATGGTGTGTCATTGGCTGTCATCGGCGATGGAACAACTGCCACGAGTGACCTGCATGAAGCTATGAACGCGGCAAGCGTCTGGGAATTGCCGCTCATGATCTTGGTCACGAACAACAACTTTGCCATTAGCACCCAGCCGCACGAAGGACACGGTATCAAGAGTTTGAAGACTTACGCCGAAGCTTTTGAGTGTGAATATCGTGAGTGTGATGGCCGTGATTTTGGCGATGTCTACCGCACAACTTTGGAGGCAGCGACCTATGTCCGCGATCAACAAAAGCCCCTGCTCATGTTGGCAGATGACCTGCCGCGCTTGAACGCACACAGCTCGGCCGCTGATCCGAGCTTCGACCTGACGCAGGATGATCCGCTGTTGTCATTCGGCCAGTCTCTAGTTGACAAAGGGGTTCTCGGCGAGGAGGACATCGTTCGCCGTATTGAGGGGGAAGGTCGAGATTACTTTGCGCACCACGAACCCGGAACGATCATGGCCGAGCAGATCGACGAAATGAAGGTGATCCTCGAACAGGTTCGAGGCGAGCCAGATCCCGGTCCCGAGTCAATCTGGGAACATATCTACCCGCCCTTTCCTGATGTCGAGGAAAAGTCAGCCGAAGGCCAGACGTCGATTAGCTATGCGGGAGCTGTCCGCGCTGCCACGTCGAACATCATTGAAAACTATGGTGGCGTGCTATGGGGGCAAGACGTCGGGCGTCTCGGGGGCGTGATGACGGCAACGGCCGGTTTAGGGGCACGTCATCCGGGGCGTGTCATCGATACGCCACTTAATGAACCATTGATCGTTGGCACTGCCGTTGGGGCAGGTTTGCACGATGGCATCGTTGCGATGCCCGAGGTTCAGTTCGCCGACTACTCACTCAACACCTTTCACTGGATGGTGTATCTGGGCAACATGTATTGGGGCTCGAATGGCAATGCGAAGTCATCAGTGATCGTGCGTATGCCGGTCGATCCATTTGGCGGCGGCTCGGTATACCACTCTATGAGCGTCGATGGTTACTTCTCTCCGATTCCTGGTCTCGTTCTGCTGATGCCGTCGACTAGCTATGACGTTTACGGCTTGCTCATGACTGCCGCCGATTATGGTGGTTCCGTTATTTGCCTCGAGCCCAAGTTTGCTTATCGTCAGTTGCTCGGTCCCGCGTTCCCGGGGGAACCCTCAGATCTTGAGGAGATCAACGCGCTCAAGAAGTCAATCATGCGAGGCGAGATCCCCAGGATTGATCCTTCAGTGCGGGTACCGTTCAGTAAAGCAGCAATACGTCGTTCGGGCGAAGACGTCACGATAGTGGCCTGGGGCAGGGCGGTATGGACGTCGATGGCAGCAGCTGCAAACCTCGCTGAAGAAGGGATCGAAGCTGAGGTGATTGACCTTCGCACACTAGTTCCTCCGGATCTGGAAACCGTCTACGCAAGTGTCGCCCGTACTAATTGCCTAGTGATCGCTGCCGAAGACCGGTCGTTTGCTGGCTTTGTGCGGACCATCCAAGGGCATGTAGTGGAGAAATTCCAAGGTATCCCAACTCGAGCCGTCGGCCAGAAGAACGTTCCTGGTATTTCGTCACAACTTTCCGTCGAAGAGGCAACGATTCTCAACGAACATACTATTGAGACGGCAGTCGTAGAGGTGTGGCAGCGAGCATCGCGATAACACTGCGTGGTGCTCAAGTTGAAGAGGCTGGCTCCTTTGGTACGAATTAGTGACGCCGATGCGCGCTACAGCTTATTGATTGCTATCGTGCTGCCACCTGAATTGAGTAGGTTGCCCGGAGCTTTCGCACACAAACGGTGAGCGGCTACTAATTACTAAGCGATACGCAATGGTGCCCGTTTAGCACCCCAGGTTCCCGGCGTCGCTTCAAAAACACCGGCACAAAATGTTCCACAGCGAGTGCAGGCTCCGCCTTCGTCGAGTTTCCACGAAGTCAGTTCGTACCAATCACGCCCTATAAGGCGACCTTCGCACTCGTGGCAATAGGTGCTGCCGCCAGTCTCATCGTGGACATTTCCCGTGTAAGCGTATCGAACGCCGTTACCATGGGCGATTTCTCTTGCCCGGGTCAATGTCAACGGTGATGTTGGAGAAATGTCCATCATCTTGTAGTCAGGGTGAAACGCTGTGAAGTGCATCGGCACATCAGTACCCAATTCTTTAACAACCCACGAAGTCATCTCGTTGAGCTCAGCATCAGAATCATTGAGGCCCGGGATCAGCAGGTTGGTGATCTCGAACCAGACATCAGTTTCATGTTTCAGATACAAGAGTGTTTCGAGCACCGTGGCGAGATCGGAAAGAGTGACTTTGTTGTAGAACTCATCTGTAAATGCCTTCAGATCGATGTTTGCAGCGTCCATGTGACGGTAAAACTCGTTTCTTGGCTCTGGGCATACGTAGCCAGCAGTAACGGCGACGGTCTTGATGCCAACTTCACGGCACGCTTGCGCCACATCGACTGCGTACTCATGGAAAATTACGGGGTCGTTGTAGGTGAACGCCACGCTGCGGCATTCCGCCTTTTTAGCTGCTCGGGCGATGGCTTCCGGTGAAGCTTGGTCGGCTAGCGTGTCGAATTCGCGCGACTTGCTGATATCCCAATTCTGGCAAAATTTACAGGCGAGGTTACAGCCAGCGGTGCCGAACGATAGCACCGGGGTTCCCGGTAAGAAGTGGTTGAGTGGCTTCTTCTCGATCGGATCAACACAGAATCCGCTTGATCGACCGTAAGTTGTCAGGACGATCATGTCATCCTCGTTGGCGCGCACGAAACAGTGGCCGCGCTGTCCGTCGCGGAGGCGGCAAAAACGTGGGCACAGATCACACTGGAGCCTGTCATCCGAGAGCTTGTGCCAAAATCGGCCGGGATGTGAATCGAGGATCACGGCGACTTCCATGCCATGTGTCCCGGTGCGGGACACCCGTGTAGTCAGTATAGAGTAGAGCTTATGATCAATGATCCTTTCGCCGTGCTCGTCGTCTTGGCGGCGGTCGTCTACATATCAATTGAGCTTGCCCGAAACATCAAGGTATTCCGTGCCCTAGGCTCTGTTCTGGTCGCGATTTTGCTGGCGATGGCGTTGTCTAACGCTGGCCTGTTGCCCGACAAGTCACCGATCTATGAATTCCTTGCCAGCACCGGGGTGAGTGTCGCCATTGTGCTAATTCTGCTTACGGTTGATCTGCGATCGGTGTTTAGCGCCGGGCCCCAAATGTTGGCCGCGTTTTTCATCGGTGCCATTGGCACGGCTTTGGGGGCGTCTTCGGCAGCGTTGCTGCTCAGTGACTCCGTAGGCCCCGAGACTTACAAGTTAGCGGGGCAGTACACGGGGACGTACATGGGTGGTGGTGTGAACTTCGCTGCCCTTGGTGAGTACTTTGAGACTAGCAGCGATATGTTCAGTGCTGCGGTTGCAGCTGATGTTGCGATCACAGCCATTTGGCTCATTGCCTGTCTTTCGATCCCCTTACTACTGTCTCGTGGAAGGCATGATTTCGGCGTAGAAGGGCCCAAGCCTGGCGAACTTACTTCAAACACGACTGCAAAGCTGTCCAATTCAAACTTAATGCTCGAAGCAGACCTCGAAGAAATAGGCGAAGAGGTCGGCGCAACGGGGATTTCTTCGGACCTGAAGGAGAGCCTGCACAGCACTATCAACGCTGTTTCACTTGTCGAGGCTGCGACGTTGGTTATGCTCGCGGTCGGGTTGGTTTGGCTCGCTGACGTGTTGGCCGCTGCCTGGGTCGTGCCCGAGGTTCTAATCCTGACAACGTTAGTGTTGCTTGCCGCTCAGGTTCCTGCAGTCAAAGAATTGTCGGGCAGCGCTATGTGGGGCAACTATCTGCTGCATTTATTTCTTGCCGCTAATGGTGCGCAGTCAGTGATTGCTAATATCTTCGTGATCGGCCCGGCTGTTTTTTATTTCGCCTTGGCAACCGTTGCGGTCCACGGAATTATCATTTTCGGTATCGGTCGCCTAGCCGGTATCGACGCGCGCACATTGGCGGTTGCTTCGCAGGCAAACATCGGTGGGCCGGCCTCGGCGATGGCGTTGGCTGGGGCACGTGGCTACTCGAATCTTTTGTTGCCGGGGATTGCCGTTGGCCTGCTCGGGTATGCGATGGGGAATTACATGGGGGCTGTGGTGGGTACCGTGCTTCGATCCTACGTAGGTGGCTAGCGGTGGTTGCTTGGCATTGGATCAACCAACGCTTGGGCCGGCCTTCATGAAGCTTTGTGTGACTGATAGAGACTTGTCAGAATCAGCTAGTTTCGCAAGGAGTGTCTTGATGGATAGCAGTCCTACAATCAAACTGAACTGCCATCAGTTACTGTGCTCGAATCTGTGGCAGTGTCCGTGTACGTAACAACCATCGGTGCGTGAGGTGGATGAAGCTCGTTTCGTTGCTCTGGCGTTGCTGATGGCATTGGTGGTTGGCTGTGGCGGATTTGGTGTCGGCGGATACTCCGACGTACGGATCGAAAACGTTACACTCAGGATGCCGTCGACGGACGCGCAACCGGCAAGCATTATTTTTGATATTGCCTGGGAAAACTCATTCCGGGACGACCTGAACTGGGACGCGGTGTGGGTGTTCGTGAAATTTCATGAACCCGGGCAACCGTGGCGCCATGCTGGCATCTCGCCCGCTCCCTCAGCACATCGCATCGGTGAAAACACTGGTGTGTTGGCCACGCTTACCCCGTCTAAAGATGGCCGTGGCATATTCCTGCACCGTGCCGACACCGGTTTCAGTTCTATCGACTGGGATCAAGTGTCCCTATCCTGGCCGCTTATCGGTGATGGCGTTGCCAGGAGCACCTCTGTGGAAATCGAGGTTATCGCGTTGCAGATGGTTAACATCCCGGAAGGCCCGTTCATGGTCGGTGACGGTACTACTGTAGAGACGTTGGTCGCTGCCCAGTTCGAACGTGGAGTGTCGCAACAGTCATTCGAGATCAGTAGCGAAGCTGAAATAACACTCGGAGGTGGTGGGGAAAACAGCCTCGGAAACCACGACCGTCGCGTTTCAAGCGCCACTTCACAGCAGTTCTGGGACGACTTTTCAAATGAGGCAAAGCAGACCCTTCCAGATGAGTTCCCAAAAGGCTTTAGGTCGTTCTACGTTATGAAGAACGAGCTTACCCAGGGTGACTATGCCCACTTCCTCAACCTGATTGACCCTTCCCAACAGGGCACGCGCAATCCAGCCTCTAGCGTCCCAGCGGGAGAGGGACATCGTTATGCGATCTCATCCAGCGCGGAGTTTCGAGTGATGCCCTACAATCGCGCCGCCAACTGGTTGTCGTGGATGGACGTTGCGGCGTTTGCAGACTGGAGCGGGTTGCGTCCCATGAGCGAACTAGAGTTCGAGAAGGCGGCTCGGGGTGATCGTTATCCTAACCCCGGGGAATTCGCCTGGGGCCCGGAGGTACCGCCAGCCGGTAAGTATGTCTTGCAGGATGAAGATACGCCTGAGGAACTCATCCCCAACCAGGCTACAGGCGCAAACGTTGCGTTCGACGGAACGATTGGACTGGAGAGTAGTGTGTCGGGCCCGCTCCGAGCCAGTGCTTTCGTGCCGTTGGCGACATCACGTTTGAGTTTCGGTGGTTCGTATTATCGGGTTACTGAGATGAGTGGCAATGTGGCTGAGATGGTCGTGACTGTTGGTCGTTCCGGCGGACGTCGTTACCAGGGCCGCCACGGTGATGGTGAGTTGTCTCCTGCGGGCAATGCAGCAGGTGAGGAAGTCGAGTGGTGGCCAGGGGCGCGCCGCTCCGCGCGCGGTGGATATGAGGTACTTAACGCCGATGGCATAGGTACTCGTGGCGGCGATTGGACCTTTGGTATTGGTCGACTTCGGGTGTCAGACCGCGAGGATATCAATAAGCCTGCTGACCATCGCGGCATGCGGTGGGGAGGTCGCCTGGTGCGCAGCGTTGACCGTTAAGCGATTAGAAAGAAATCGAGAGAATTTTCTATGGCAGCATTCTATGGGTTCTATTCTCTCGAGGATCTCATCGTGCTCGGAGAAGCGCTGAGGTCGAACCCGTCCAACTCGGTTGATGTTTCGATGCCCATGATGCTGGCTAGTGTTGGTGCCATGTCGGCGGTGTGGACGCGGCCACTAATCTTCTGTGACCCGAAGCCCGGAGCGATTACGATGAATGGAACCCAGGTGTCGTACTCGTATGGCGTGCCGTGTGACGAGCCGCGGCCCATGGAATCGAGGTAGTAGGGTGCGTACTGCACACTGAAGTCAGGGCTCCGCTCCGAGTGGTAGTTGTTGAAGAACAGCTGCTTGAAATACGCTTCGCCCTCGGCAGGTTGCTCGGCTGCTGACGTTGGTTCGGTTGCTAGCAACTCGCTACGGGTCCACACGTGCTCGACAGAGTCACAAGCCCCGATCATGGCGGCGACCTCGCGCTCGATCTCGAGCCGATCAATCCCCGCTGTCTCGATTGCCTCGTCGTTTAGATACAGACCCACTTTCAACCAATTGGCGTCGCCGTACCGTTCAGAAAGCGTCCGGCCGGCAGTCTGGAAACAGGCAATGTCGTCCATATCTGTTTGTTCGCCCCAATTGCCAAC
>JAYYTT010000240.1:0-3217 GCA_036344375.1 Acidobacteriota bacterium
CGCGCTGAAAAGCATGGGCTGGCGCGTGCTTGTTGTCTGGGAATGCGAAACAACTGACATCGCCCGCTTGACCGTAAGGCTGCGGTCGTGCGTGAACGGGGGGAAACGTCGATGAGGAGAATAAGCCCCAAAAGTCATTGTGGCAGCTCAATTACGACGAGGTAGCAACAAACCTAATGGACAACTGCCATAGAAAATTGCTTGAAACCCTTTTTTTTACTGACGTTAGGAGCTTCTCAACGCACTCTGAGGAGCGCTATATAAACAAATAGTGCTGTGTCTGGTCCCATGAAACCAAGTCATATAAAGGGTTTTCGGGATATCCTGGGCTAAGCAACAAGGCACGTTTTCACCCACTGTCTACTTTCGAGGGTCACGGGCAAACCTTAGTAGCGTTTTCTGGGGAAAATAAAACCCCCTCGGCTGTGAGGGGGTTAATCTGAGTATAGATAGGGGCTGTCAATAAACTCGATGGGGACATAGAGTTCGGCTGATTCCATGCTTCCCCAGGCGGTGAACGAACCATGCCCAGTACCAAGACAGGCTGCCGAGTATTGAATCCAGGCGCCCTCGCGACCGCGATCGGCCTGGTTGCCTTATCAGCAGTGGGTTCTCTTTCTCAAGCTTCCACTGCACAAAACGCTCAGGCCCCCTCTTACACGGAAACACAGGCTTTCTCAGGAGAAGCTGCATACCAACGCTACTGCGCCGCCTGTCACCGAGCCAATCTGGCTGGATCGGAAGCTGGCCCGGCACTCGCTGGGGCGGGATTCATTAGCGGATGGGGCACTCGGTCGGTGGGAGAACTATTCGAGTTGACTCAAGCAACGATGCCACCCGGGGATGCCGGGATCCTCAGCACGAGTGGCATCACCAATGTCATCGCATACGTCCTGAAAGCTAACGGGGTTCCCTCTGGAGTACGGCCGCTCCTCGCTACCGATACTTCAATAATTGGTGTCGGTGAACGGCTCGAAGTCGATACTGTGCCAAGTGAAGACACTGACCCCCGTCGCATCGGACTTAGAAACATACTTGCAAATCGACCCGGTCCAGATGCCCCCCCAGGATCACGCACATCCCCGGGAGAAACTGAACTGCTGGGTGAAGTAGAGAATTTCATACCGGTTACCGATGCCATGCTTGAAAACCCGGACCCCGCTAACTGGCTGTCATATCGTCGAACATACGACGGCTGGGGCCATAGCCCTCTCAATCAAATTGACCTAACCAACGTGGAAGACCTCACTCTCGCATGGGCTTGGGCCATGGATGACGGCTTCAACCAGCCAACTCCGATGGTCTACAACGGAACCATGTATCTAGCAAATCCGGGCAACGTGATTCAAGCACTCGACGCAGCCACCGGTACGTTGCTGTGGGAGTTCCGGCGCGAGTTCGCAGACGACTACCAACCCGGCGGCTTCAATCAGATGCGCAACCTAGCGATCTGGGGAGACAAAGTTTATCTGGCAACCAAGGACGCCTATTTGCTAGCGCTTGATGCACGCACCGGTGCTGTGGCGTGGGAAACGCAGATTGCCAGCTACCGTAAAGGCTACACCAACGTTGCCGGCCCATTGGTCGTTAAGGGCAAGGTAATCAACGGAATCAATGGCTGTCGCCAGTTCTTCGAGGACAGCTGCTTCATTACCGCCCACGACGCAGAGACTGGCGAGGAAGTTTGGCGCACATTCACGGTCGCTGACGGAGAGCTCGGTGACAAAACATGGGGGAACCTGGATTGGGAGCTTCGCGGAGGTGTTGATGTCTGGATCACCGGAAGCTATGACCCTGAGCTTGACCTAACATACTGGGGGACGGCACAGGCCAAGCCGTGGGTCGCCGCCAGTCGAGGGCTATCTGCAACCGACGCTACACTCTACGCAAATTCAACCCTCGCCCTCGACCCGGACACGGGCAAAATCATTTGGTATCGCCAACACGTTCCCGGAGAAACTCTCGACCTCGACGAAGCTTTCGAACAAGTCTTGGTCGATGTGAACGATGAGAAGGCACTTTTTACGATCGGCAAGCACGGCATCCTCTGGAAACTAGACCGAGTCACTGGAAAATTTCAGGGCTTGAAGCAAACCATCTACCAAGATGTTTTCGAGAAGATCGATCCGGTGACTGGCTCGGTGGAATACAGGCAGGACATCCGCGATGCAATCGTCGGTGAATGGCTCTCAGTCTGCCCAAGCACAGCGGGCGGCCACAACTGGCCAGCAATGGCTTACAGTCCGGAAGCAACAGCACTAATAATCCCTCTGAGCCAAAGCTGCCTGGAGATTTCTGGGCGGCCGGTGGCGCTAGAGCGCGGCTCCGGCGGCGAAGCTGGCGATCGCAGATGGAAGGAAATGCCGGGCACAAACGGCAAACTCGGCAAGTTGGCAGCTTATAACGTCGAAACACTAGAAGAGATCTGGAGTATCGAGCAACGCGCAGCGTTTCTGACAGCGGTACTAACAACAGCTGGCGGTCTGGCATTTGCTGGTGATGTCGACCGCTACTTTCGCGCCTACGATGTCAAAACGGGGGATGTACTCTGGGAAACTCGCTTGGGCACATCGGTTCAGGGATTCCCCGTCACTTACGAAATGGATGGTGTGCAGTATGTGGCGGTTTCTGCGGGCGTCGGCGGAGGCAGTCCGAGGACAGTCCCCCGCCTTCTTTCACCAGAGCTCCGCCATCCGCGTGGTGGCAACTCACTCTATGTCTTCAAGCTGCACCAATAGCAAGTGTGGCAACATCTTGATGTGCTTGCCTTGTCATGCTGAGCAGGAAAATAGCCACATGTTGTTGGAACCTGCTTTGTCCAGTTCCTCTAACTAGCAAGCCGACAAGAACCTGCCCGGTAGTACTAAGGCCGCAAGTAATTAGGGGAGTGCCAGCCGTGTTGACCACTGCCTCTAGCTTGCCTAACCTCGGCGGATCCTCACACGTGCCCGTGTGAAATCGGAACCAGGAGATTCTCTGTGCCTCATCGCCCGTTTTCAATTGTGTTTTCTACACGCTTCACGTTTTTCTTGATCATTGCCTTTGCTTGGCTAGCATCCGTCGTCGGCTGCAACACAGCCAACGACGTTAAACCTGCCAGCATGGTCATCTACAACGGGAAGGTGGTTACTGTCGACGACACCATGCCTGAAGCCAACGGAATCGTCATCAATGGTGATCGAATCGACCTTGTCGGGTCGAACACTGAGGTAGAAGC
>JAYYTT010000241.1:0-4878 GCA_036344375.1 Acidobacteriota bacterium
CTGACGTTGCATCCTGATCGTGCCTATCTTGATGAACAAATCGAGATTTTCAACCCAACCGATGGGTCACATCCTTACTACTTTTGGAACAACACCGCCTTCCCGCAGCGCGACGGAACCCGTTTCATTTACCCGATGACGCTGGGTACCGATCACGATGGGGTCAATTTCTTCTCGTGGCCAATACACGAGGGCACCGACCTGAGTTGGTTACAGAACTACCCAGAACCGACCTCGGTTTTTGGGTATCAAGTGGCAGCTGATTTTTTTGGCGCGTACGACGTCGATCGTGACTATGGCATCGTGCAGGTGGCGGACCACAAAGTGCTTCCGGGCAAAAAGGCCTGGACTTGGGGGCAGTCCGATGAGGGGATGGTGGCCCAGTCAGCGCTAACGGATGATGACGGCCCGTACATTGAGGTACAGAGCGGCCCGCTTTTGACACAGGCAGACTTTGAGATGCTCAGGCCGGGTGGACGTGTAGCGTGGCAGGAGTTCTGGTATCCGGTTGGTGGGTTAATCGATGGCTTCGAATACGCCACTCCTGACATGGCAGTGCAGCGTCGTGAAGCTGGATCACTCGGAAGTTGGAATATGGCTGTAGGCATTGGAGAAGAGCCGTCTGCCGGTGTCGAGCTACGTTTTTTGTCTACGGGTGTTTTCCCCAACGCACGGCTCGCAGTTCGGCGGGGGGACGAGCAGATCGTTTCGCGAACAGTCAACTTCAATCCGCGGTCGGTACAGGTCATTCCACTATCGATTGCTCCGGGCGAAGCGGTGAGCGTCAGTGTTGAATCGGATGTCGGTGCCAGTTTGCTCCGATACGAATCGCCCCTTGCTATCCCAGAAAGAACGGCACCCACGCTGGAGGACGGTCCACTGCAGCCGACGAGTGCTCAAATGTATCTGGATGCCCTCGATTTAGATAAGAAGAGTGATCGCCTAGGGGCCCGCCGGGGTTACATGGCTCTCATCGAGAGCGACTCATCCATGGACCCCGATACTTCGGCGGCGGCGGCGGTGGTGTCCCTGGCAGTGCTTGACGCTGAGGCGGGTCGTTATGAACGCGCCAAGGAGCTTCTCAACGAGGCTCAGATTATCGATCCAGAGGAAGGCATGATTCTTTATCTGCGCGGGGTGGCAAACCTACAGCTCGGTGATCTCGATGCCGCCCTTGCTGACGGATCTGCAGCCACCGAAGCCGTTCGTCCCACACCGCTTGGCCACGGTCTCGTTGGCCGTACCTATATGAGGCTCCGTGATTTCCCGGAAGCGATCGCGGCCTTTGAAGCTGGGCTCGCCGTTAGTGACACCGATCATGTACGGCTCAGTGAGTCACACATGCTCGCTACCTATAAGTTAGGTGATATCGATGGGGCCACGTTGGCAGCAGCAGAAGATGTGGCGTCAGGAACTGTTCGGCTTGTGCCATGGGCTGTTGCGGAGCTGGTGAAGGGGGGTTCGGGAGAGGCGAACCTTAGTGACACTGACTTGACTGCTAGTGCTGAAAGGTTTGCGCTATCCGTCGGATGGGTAGGCGAGACTGAGTTCGCGCATCTTGAGCTCGCCTTCACTCTCGCCGAACTCGGGTTAGTCGAGGAAGCTGCCGCTTTTACTCGGGCTGTCTTGGTCAACAATCAGAATTCGCCACGTCCGTTGCCACTGTACACGCTCGCATATTTTGAACATGAGCTTGGCAACACTGAGGAATCACAACGCCTGATCGTGCAAGCTAGCGAGATCAAGGCTGACTACGTCTTCCCTTCGCGGACCGAAATGATTGATGTGCTGCAGCACGCAATTTCGGGGAAACCCGATGACGCACGGGCGCAGGTGTACCTCGGCAATCTTTACGCTGGCCTCGGACGTTTTGACGAGGTCGAGCCCAAATGGCGTCTTGCGGTGGAGATCGATCCTTCACTCAGCGTCGCAGCACGCAACCTAGGACTACTTACGTGGAAGCTTGATGGTGACCTGTCTGTCGCCGCTAGTTGGTACCGGGCAGCGATTAGCGCCAGGCCTGACGACCAGACGCTTTACCGAGACCTTGCGCGAATTCTGATCGAGCAGGGAGACGCCGACGCGGGGATTGCGGTGCTTGAGTCTCTTCCGCGTGACGAATACCGACGACCTGATGTCGTTGTTTTACTTGCTGATACCTACACAGTTGCTAAGCGTTTCGATGACGCTATTGCACTGCTTGGATCCACCACTTTCACCAACCGTGAGGGTGTTCGTGATACCTGGGAAATTTTTTCTCGCGCCCATATCGATAGGGGTATAAACCGCTATGAGCGGGCCGTTGCAGCGAGTTCTTCGGATCAGGCTGGATCAGAGCTGCAGGCTGCGCTCTCCGATTTCGACATGGCCCTTACCTATCCTGCCAACCTAAACGCTGGCCGCCCCCACGAGCCCCTCGAAGCTCGTGCTAACTACTGGAGGGGACTGACGTTCGAAATTCTTGGCGATTCAGAGCGGGCCCAAGAAGCCTGGGAAGCCTGCGCTGCTGGTGTGCGCCGAGGGCAGCAACAGCAGGAACATGTGCGTCTTTGCGAGAGAAAGCTCCAATAAAACGTTTTTACTCGAACCTGGAAAGTCCAGCTGCCAGTTTTACCTGGCCACGGGCTTGCGTGGGATCCGCTCGTTGCTCATCGCAGCGTGATAAACAAAGGACGCGATGATCACGGCGTTTTTTCTGAGGTCGTCAAGCGGCAGCGTGTCAAAGTAGTCTAAGTTGGTGTGGCCGCCCGTGCCTCCGACTCGGTCTTGCAGGAACTGGAACGCTGGCAACCCGGCATTGTCGAAGGGCACGTGATCAGTGCTGCCCACACCCCGCGGTGAAACCGTCGTCATCCCCAAGTCATGGAATGGCTCCGACCAGGCCGTAAACATCCTGCGGGCAGATTCGTTTCCTTGGAGGTAGATGCCGCGGTACTGGCCTGGGCCATAGTCCTGGTTGAAGTACACCGAGAAATTTTCGTGGGCGGGCGTGACACCGATCTCCGAGTCATTTGGATCGCCGAAGTGCTTCCTGACGTACTCGCGCGAACCGAAGATACCTTGCTCCTCGCCGGCCCACAGCGCGACGCGGATTGTACGTCTCGGCTCAACCCCAACGGTTTTCAGGATTCGGACAGCCTCGAGCATCACGGCTACGCCTGAAGTGTTGTCGGAAGCGTTTGGGCTGGCGTGCCATGTGTCGAAATGGGCACCGAGCATCACCACCTCGTCTGCAAGGTCAGAGCCAGGAATCTCGCCTAATACGTTGCTGGCTTGCTCCACTACGTCACCAATCTGGTTGCGTATCTCAACCTCTATGATGACCGGTATTTCCCTTTCAAGGATGCGGTACATGCGGTTGTAGTGCTCGGGATTCACCGCAACGATGGGCAGAGAGTTTAAATTTCCCTCGCGCGACCAATTGTCAACCTTGGTTCCGGGTCGAGCGAAACCACGCACGGCCCCCGGCCAACCGCTGCGTGACTCAAAAACAATCACGGCTCCTTCGGACCGAAAGAACGCGATTTGATCGACCGCACTGAGCACATCGGAATTTCGGGGCGTAGGGGAGGGACGTGGGGCCTCAGCAGGGGCAAGTTCCTCGAGTTCTCGCAGTTGCTCGTCTGTCCATCGTGTGACACCTCTGGAAAAGCGTGTTAGGTCAATAGTGGCTGGTGGCGTCGAGAGCACGCCAAACCCCTGAAGTTTGCCGCGGTAGCGCTCAAGATCCTGTTGCGTTTGTGCATCCACGATAACCACAGGCACTCGTTGTACACCGTTGGTTCCAGGTGTATTAGCGAGTGGATACCCGACCATGGGCTGGTAGTCCGGCTCAAGCATGTGTAACGAAAAATACTCATTGTCCCAGCTCACTCCGTAGTCCATGAATGGCTCGATAGCCGTGTTCATTAGTCCTATTCGCTTCATTTCGGTAACCGCCCATTGCTGGGCGCGTTGCATATCACGCGAGAGCGTGTACCGCGCTCCTAGAACATCGGTCATGTAGGAAAGCGTGGCCGCAAGCTGTGAGCGTTGCAGTCCCTCCTCACGGATGGAGGCAACCATCTGCCAGTCAACGGCAGCGGATTCATCTTGCGCAAACCCGGGTTGGGGCAAAGTAAGGATGAAAAAACTTATGGCAATCGCACGACAGATCATGGCTCGCTCCGTTCAATTCGGTCCTTGCAGTCTGTTTCTCGAAGCAGGCTACAAAGAAACCCCAAAGCGTGGCAACGTTATCGTTCCAGGTCGCAGGGTTTCCTGGACTCGGGTGGCCAGTTGCAAGGCCATAGGACTTGACCTTCTGTGCGGGCGATCGTTAGTGTCCGCCCGTAATTTCCCCCGAAATGGGAGGCACACGATGAACCATCAGGACCATGAATTGAGCCGCCGTAGGTTCCTCGGTGGGACCGCCGCCGCAAGCCTTGCGGGATTGACGGGAACCGCTTGTCAGGCTGAGTCGGATACGAGCATTGTAGCGCTCGATGCGCAGGGTACCGCTGCTTTGGGTAGCATCGCCAACTCTGAAGCGTCTCTGCGCGACAACATCTACACTCGCCTGCTTGGAGTTCGCCCGCACCTTGGTGCCCACGAACACATAACGACCCTGGGTGGCTCCAGGATGCCAGCAGAGGTCCTGAGTGCTATGGCGGAAGCCAACGATTACTTCGTCGACATGCACGAGCTAACCGGGGCGGCTGGGAGCCGAGTCGCTCAATTGATGGGCGCCGAAGACGCCCTGGTTACCTGCGGCGCCTTTTCGGCGATGATCCTTGGAGCCGCCGCCTGTCTGACCGGGACGGACCCAGACAAGATCAGGGACCTGCCGCATCCGACTTGGCCCCAACGTGAGTGTCTCATCCAAACTGAGCATCGTTT